>DATKXE010000085.1:0-30667 GCA_035529195.1 Anaerolineales bacterium | reverse complement strand
TCACCAGGGATTGGTTTCACCGGTAGCGGTCCGCATTCGAGATGATAAAAAAAAGGAATCGCAGGTTTGCGATTCCTAAATTTATAAATCTACACCTTGAATTGCTAGTTAATTTTCATTTGTGGGCCAATAGGTTGGGTGCAGGGTAGGCTTAGGTTTTTTGGTCTGTTCCGGTGTGGGTGTTGCTGGCGGCTCATCCGTCGCTGTTGGCTGCGGCGTGTTCGTAGGTTGAACGGTTGGCTGCGGCGTGTTCGTAGGTTGAATGGTTGGCTGCGGTGTATTGCTTGGTGCAACTGTTGGCTGCGGTGTATTGCTTG
The DNA here is from genome assembly GCA_035529195.1 of Anaerolineales bacterium. GTDB lineage: Bacteria > Chloroflexota > Anaerolineae > Anaerolineales > UBA4823 > PFL25. The sequence goes on along the minus strand of DATKXE010000085.1, from coordinate 30,350 downwards.
GCGCAACAGTTGGCAGCGGCGTATTGGTTGGTTGGATTGTTGGTAGAGGCGTGCTGGTTGGCCCAACCGGTGTGTTTGTTGAATCCGGGGAAGATGCTGATGGATGAGTGGGTTGAGGCGTTGGAGTGGCGGTTAGTGCGTTGATTGAGACCGCTGTAGTGGTCGGTATCGGCGAGGGAAGAGTATTGTTTGCTTCAGTTGTCGTGGTGGCGTATGCTGTGGCAGTGAATTCCGTTGTGGGAGTAAATGTCACAGTAAATGTACTACCAGGAATGCTGGTGTTTAACACCAGAAATGAATCGTTAGGGGATTGATCAAAAAACTGAGCTGTCAGGGTGTTGATAGAATCGATAATGTCCGCCGAAGCGAACTCGGGTTTTGTGTCCAGAACGCCGACCAAACTGTTAACTGGACCGGTCAATGTTTCAGTTAAGAGGGTGGCAAGCACCAGCGCATCGTTCTGATCTGTTTCGGCGACGATCATGATCCCTTCTGCCGCTTCTGCCATTTGAAATTCAAAATTTTCCAAGGTCTCATCAAGCAGCTCATCTCGACCAACCATGACCAGTTCCTGCATCTCAATCACTCGGCGATGAGCGAACTTTATTCTCAATCGAGTTCGCTGACTGTGATTGGTAGACATGGAGACATGCAGTTCTTCTTGGACCCGTTTGGTTTTGTATAGTGGATCGCCAGGAATGCTTCTCTGGACTAAGAAATCTGTACTGCGATACCCCACAAACAGTAAAACCGCGGTTAGGGTCAGCAGTGCGGAATATTGAACCGCGATGCGTCTTTCCTGAAAGAAGGCTGGAATCCGGCTGAACGTTTCAGCTGTGTCAGCTTCTGCCCCCTGTCCCTTGAAGCGGTTGACCAATCTGCGATGTGAGAGCTTCACAAAACCAGGCCTGGGATTAAACACTTCTTTGCGGGATTGCAGCCACAGAGCAGCTTCCAGGGGAGGCTTTAATTGCCCACTGTATTCTGGATATTGATCAAGAACCATTTCAACCGTCGCAGAACCATTGGTAATTAATTCCAGGCAGGAATCGAGGAGGCGACTTAAATCATCTTGGTTTCGAGCTGTGTTCTTTATCATAGCAACTCGCTGCTGAGCATAATTCAGGCAGCTAGATTTCTAAAAGACTCCGCAGGGCAGATAAGGCGCGATGCTGCAGAATCCTTACTGCGCCAGGCGTCCGCCCCATCACCTGCCCGGTCTCCTCAGGGGACAACCCGCTGAGGAACCTAAGCACTATCACTGTCCGGTAATCTTCCCGCAGTTGAGTAAGTGTTTGCCGGACTTCCTGGTGTTCGATATTAAGTATAGCTGTTTCGCCAGGATCAGGATTGAAATCGGTAATTTGTTTTTCTTCTATAGACATGATCCCCCCGGACCGTCCCGCTCGCCGATAAAAGTCGATTAGAACATTGCGAGCGATTTTAAAGAGATAGGCCAGGAATGGTACTCCTTTTTGCCGGTATTTCGGCAGTGAACGCCAGGCTCGGAAAAATACTTCTTCGGTCAAATCTTCTGCATCGAGGCGATCATTCAGGTTCGCATAGATAAATCTAAAGATTGTCTGAGCGTAGCGCTGATAGAGCTCGCCAAAGGCTGCTGAATCACCTTCCTGAGCAATTCTGATTAATTCACTGTCTTCGGAGTTCTGCCAATCAGGCATTTCCTCCACCCTTATGAACGCTGGTTTCTATGTTTTGTTACATAATTGAGCATCGGGAGCCTCGCCTATGATACCGCCAAAAGAAGCATAATCCTGGCCTCTATGCGAAATCACGAGTAGAGACCGGTCGACACCATGATACCCTGTTGAAGACCGGAATCGGTCTACAATTCTGTTAGAATTTGGGGGCTATGAAACGGACGTATATTTTAATCATCATCCTGGCGCTGACCGGTGGAGCGATATTTTATATCACACAGGGGATCCACAAAACCGTGACACTCATAATCAATGATCAGCCAAATGAAATCCAAACCACAGCCTGGACTATTTCGGGATTCCTTCAGGAACAAGGGATATCATTAACTGAAGAAGATGCCATCGAACCCCCTATATCCGCCGTCCTTACTGGTGAAAAAGTGATTACCATTGAGCAGGCATCCTGGATCACCATCCTATCCGATGGAGTTACGAATTCCGTTTATACACGTCAAAATTCACCTGAGGAAATATTATCTGACCTGGGTATGCAGCTTAAGCCAGATGACCTGCTCTATCTGGATGGAAAACTGGTCTCAGATGACACCATCCTTACCCCAGGTACAAATCACAGTCTTCAGATTCAAAGGTCCATTCCGGTCGAGCTGACTCAAGGAGATCTATCTGAGACCTTTCATACAACTGCGCCAACTCTCGGACAGGCCTTGTGGCTGAACGGAATTACGCTGGATGCCGGGGATCATATCACCCCATCTATTGACACACCACTCGATGAACTGGTTGAAGCTGAATTGGAGAAATCCAAAACTATCACCATCCAATTTTCAGGTGGGATTATTAATTCAAACACCACTGCAAGTACTGTCGGCGAGGCTTTAAGTGAATCAGGCTTTGCTTTACAGGGATTGGATTACAGTCGTCCTGGGGCAAATTCCCTCCTTCCTCAGGACGGCGAAATTCAAGTGATCCGCGTTCGGGAAGAATTGTATCTGGAATCTGAACCCATTCCTTACGAAACAGAGACTCAACCAGTTGCTGATCTGGAGATCGATCATCAGAACATCGTCCAATCCGGGGTTTTTGGTTTGGTAACCAAACGTATCCGGGTGCGCATTGAAGATGATCAGGAGGTTTCTCGCCAGATTGAAGATGAATATATATCTCAAGAACCTCAATCTGAAATTATTGGTTACGGAACTCAAATCGTTCCACATACCCTGGATACACCTGGCGGGCAGATCAAGTATTGGCGAGCAGTGGATCTGTATGCTGTCTCCTACAATGTAACCAGTAATGGTGGGTATGGAACTGCTACGGGCGTTCCACTGGCAAAAGGCGTTGCGGCTATCGATCCTCGCTATATCCCCTACGGGACCCGCATGTATATCCCTGGTTATGGGCAGGCGCTGGCAGCCGATACAGGAGGCGGAATTAAAGGTCGTATGATCGATCTTGGCTACTTAGATGAAGATTATGTCTCCTGGCACCAGTGGGTGACGGTCTATTTTCTTTGGCCCCCTGCGGAGAATATTGCGTGGATTTTCCCCTAAACCCCCCTCAACTCGATATTCCGGGATTACTTAAGCAGTATGGTATCCGGCCCAACAAACGCCTGGGGCAGAATTTTTTGATCGATCCGCGATATCTAACCCGTGTTGCCGATGCTGGAGCAATCACTGATCAGGATACCGTTCTTGAAGTTGGTGCTGGAGTAGGCAATCTAACCCGCCTGCTGGGAATGAGGGCGAAAGAGGTAATCGCGGTCGAAATTGATTCTGCTTTGATCCCAATTCTGAACCAGGTCACCGCATCATGTGCGAACATTAAAATAATCCACGGGGATATTCTTGGATATGATTTGGCCGACTTGATGACTTCAATTCCTTACCAGGTTGTCGCAAACATCCCCTATTACATTACTTCAAATTTGATCCGCCACCTGATGACCAGCGATGCTCATCCCCAACACATTGTCCTGACAATCCAAAAAGAGGTGGCAGATCGAATCTGTGCGCCATCTGGAAAACTCAGCCTTCTGGGATTAAGTGTTCAGGTTTTTGGGTATCCGGTGATTAAATCAAAGATTCCTGCTGAAGCTTTCTACCCAACTCCAAAAGTCGATTCCGCCATCGTGCGGGTCGACATGCATCCTTCTCCATTGATACCAGAAGCGTATCTGGAAACTTTTTTCTATTTGGCTAAAGCTGGCTTTAGCCAGAAACGAAAAACGCTGCGTAATTCCTTGTCCGCAGGTTTAAGACTGGATAAGAAAATAGTAGAAGAATTACTGTATGCGGTTGATATTGACGAGCGTAGAAGGGCAGAAACCCTGACGATTGATGAGTGGAATGCGATCACCTTGGAATACTTCAGACTTATTCCACCCAAGAATTCCTAAGGCATTAATTTATCAGAGATCTGTGTTTTGAATTTGTTGAAGTTTCAAGGTCGCGGTAATCGTATAGCATTTGCCAAACCCGGACCGCTGCCTCAAGTTGAATCGCGAAAGACATTTTTGAAATTCCCCATTGACGGTCAGCAAAATAGAAAGGCACTTCAGAGATAGAATATCCCAACCTTTGAGCTACAAAGAGCATTTCAACTTGAAATGCATATCCGTTTGACCTGATTCTATTCAGGGGCATTCCGTGGAGAGTTTCCTTCCGCCATGCTCGAAAACCACCAGTCGCATCATTCACTGGCAGTCGCAGTATTGTTTTAGCGTACAAATTACCAAATGAGGATAGGCTTTTTCTCCATAAAGGCCATTGTTCATCCAGTTTTCCACCGGGGATATAGCGTGATCCCATCGCAACATCCGAATTTTTCAAGCCCTGAATTAACTCATTAACCTTCTCTGGAGGATGAGAGAAATCCGCGTCCATTTGCACGATTACATCTGCACCTTGACCAAGCGCGTTTTGAAATCCCTCGATGTATGCTGAGCCCAATCCTTTTTTTCCGGACCGGTGCATTACAGTTATGCATCCCGAATGCTCTCTAGAGAGATTTTCTGCAATTTCACCGGTACCGTCGGGGCTGTTGTCATCAACCACCAGGATATGGATACCATCCAAAGGCAATGCAAATAATGCCGCAGCTAATTCCGGCAAATTTTCGGCTTCATTGTAAGTTGGTACTACGATGAATATTTGATTGGAATTTCCCATGGATAGATTATAACCACAAAGGCAGTGCTTATCTTATTGGAGTCTTCTCAATAATAAATTCACACACCTCATCCCCCATTGAAACACACCTGGACTCGTTTACCCTGAACTCTTTGCCACCAGACAACCATTTTAATCCTTCTTGCAAAAGTCCCACCGCAATAAAACAGACTGGCTTATCCAAATCATGCCGACCCCAGCACACCGGACAGCGATGGATGGTGTAGACAAAAGTATCATCCAGCTCCTTTGATGTACTTTGTTGATCACTCACCTGGGAGAATATCCTGGCCATGGAAGGCACCCCAATCCGCATCTTGGTTTTCAAGGGCAGCACCTTGAAAGCGAGGTCGCCAGCCCCTGCCAATGCACCAAAATTCCTCAGTGAGTCCGCAAAGGTCGCTCGGCCAGCTCTCAAAGCAAGTCCGCGCCCTCCTCTTGGTCCGTAAATTTCTTCCAAAGCCTGGTTAACCGCAGACACACCGGCAAAATCGAATTCCTTTTTCAAGTTATCAGGGGGAAAGTTATCGATCAATTCTGGTAGGTGTGCTAGGTTCAGGATAGCCTTTAGACCATTTTTCCCCAGCACATCTTCGAGCGCGTCTAACATGATTAGTGCAAATTTATTAGCGTAAAAATAACCACTTTTTTCAACAGGTTCCATAATCTTGAATGTGCCCTCAGATTAATTCAGCTAATGCCTCAGTTGCACGACGCATATCCAGGAAAATTAATCCCAGCTTCGCCTGCTCTCGTGCTAAAGCTGTCAATACAGCTTCTTCACCAACAGACATCAGGATTACATACCCTTTTTCCCCTTTGATATACACCTGATCCAGAGTTCCCCTGCCCAATTCCGTTGCGATCCTTTCACCAAGGGAAAGCATTGCAGCTGACATAGCGGAAACGCGGTCCTCTTCAACTTCTTGCGGCAAAGCCGAAGCTATGCTTAGACCGTCAACACTGACAACTGCCGAGGCTTCAATATCCGGCGACGAGGCTTGCAAATCTCGCAATCGATCAACCATAAGTTGAGAACGTGATTTCATTGCTGTACCACTCCTGAATATGGTTACTTCTGACATCTTCTTGAATTAGTGGCTACTGTAGCACAGCGAAGATTTGCTGTCAATTGAGCGACTTATTATTATTGATAGGCTAACTAAATAACAAGGAACACCTCATTGAATTCAATCCATTAACTATCTTCCTGCCTTTTTTATTGGTAAAAGTTTGTGCGAATTGCGTAAATTGGGGCATGCTATAATCACTTTTGATATTATCAGGAGCAGAAAACCAATGAAGGATTTGCGTGAATTTATTAAATTACTTGAAACAAATCAGCAGCTGGTCAGAATTGATCACCAGGTTTCAGCTCATTTAGAGATTACTGAGATAACAGACAGAATCAGCAAATCACCAGCAGAAAATAACAAGGCTCTGTTATTCGAGCATGTCTCTGGGTCAAATTTACCAGTATTAATCAATGCATTTGGCAATCGACAAAGAATGTCCTGGGCGTTAGGTGTTGAGGATTTGGAGCAATTAAATGATCGCCTTGCGGCGATACTCGATCCGCACCTGCCTGATGGTTTCCGGAAAATGCTGGGACGGGGACAGGAACTGTTGGGAGTTTTCCGCTCCATGGGAATGGGTCCCAAAAAAGTAAAAAACGGTCCAGTCCAAGATCTTGTCGAAACTACGCACCCATCTTTAGATTTCCTGCCTATCCTGCATTGTTGGCCAAATGATGCAGCCCCTTTCATTACCTTACCTCAAGTGATTACCCGAGATCCAGAAACACAGGTTCGCAATGTCGGCATGTACCGTCTCCAGGTGGTGGATGACAAGACACTGATTTTGCACTGGCAGCGCCATAAAGGTGGTGCGGAACATGCCCGCAGAGCCAGAATTAGCGAACAAGATCGGGTGCCGGCCGCGATCGTACTGGGCGGTGATCCAGCCAGCATGTGGTGCGCTTCTGCCCCATTACCACCTGACATCGATGAGTATCTTCTGGCCGGCTTCCTACGCGGGTCGCCGGTTGAATTTGTTGATTGTGTTTCTCAACCACTTGAAGTTCCCGCAAATGCCGAAATCGTCATCGAAGGCTATTTCAATCCCAATGAGCACCTGCCGGAAGGACCGTTTGGGGATCATACTGGATATTACACCCCAATTGAACCATTTCCAGTTTTTCATATCACTGCCATCACCCATCGAACAGATCCCATATATCCAACCACGATCGTCGGAATTCCCCCGATGGAGGATGAATGGATGGGAAAAGCCACGGAGAGGATTTTCCTGCCTTTGATCCGCCTTTTCATTCCAGAGGTAATTGACATTAATATGCCCGCAGAAGGAGTGTTCCATAACCTGGTATTGGTATCCATCAAGAAACGTTTTCCGGGTCATGCCAGAAAGGTAATTTTTGGTATTTGGGGGCTTGGTTTATTATCGTTAGCGAAGACTGTCGTGGTATTTGATGAGTGGGTAGATGTACAAAACCTTTCCCAGGCCGCATGGCAAGCCCTTGGTAACGTTGATTGGTCTCAGGATGTCATTCACACCAATGGACCCGTCGACCACCTGGATCATGCCTCCTACCAACATTCCTTTGGAGGCAAAATGGGGATCGATGCGACCGCTAAACTTCCCGAAGAGGGCTATCAGAGGGATTGGCCGGAAGTTATCCGTATGGACCAGGAGGTTAAGGATAAGATCGACAACATATGGACAGATCTTGGCTTATAATTAGGACAATAATACTCAAGTTTAAATAAAATTACTCAGTCAAAATTCCGGAGATATCTCGAATGAAAAATCGACACACTCAAATGTCTATAAGTTTTCTATTGCTTATATTATTAGGTTTGTTCACAGCTTGCTCCTCTATCAACCAGTCTAATGAACCAGATAAATTAAAAATTGCTGTCCTTCCAATCTTAGATGCTTTGCCAATGTATGTCGCCCAAGAAAATGGATATTTTGAAGAACAAGCAGTTGAGGTGGAATTCATCCCTGTTGGTTCCGCGGCTGAGCGAGATCAGGTTATTGCATCTGGACAGGCTGATGGCATGATCAACGATTTGGTATCTACCCTTTTATATAATCAAGATACCATCCACATACAAATCGTCTCATTTGCTCGAACAGCTACACCTGATTTTCCTCAATTCCGAATACTCGCTGCTAAAGACAGCGGGATAACCTCCGTTGAGCAGCTAAAAGGAGTGGAGATTGGCATCTCAGAAGGGTCTGTGATTGAATATACAACCGATCGGTTCTTAGAAGCAGAAGGTTTTTCGTCGTTGGAAATAGCAACTCTCGCGGTGCCCAGTATTCCAGTGAGAATGTCACTCCTTGATTCAGGAGAATTAAAAGCTGCAAATTTACCAGACCCTCTCGCATCCCTTGCCATCCAGGGTGGCGCAGTGGTGATTATTGACGACACCAGCTACCCAGAGTATGGAAATAGCTTGATTTCCTTCCGAAAATCTGTGATTGATTCCAATCCAGACGCCATAAGTGGATTCCTGACAGCAATCAAAAAAGCCGCACTAGAGATCAATGCGGACCCAACTAAATGGGATACACTGCTAACCGAACAGAAATTAGTTCCAGCACCATTGATCGGCAGCTACCAAATACCGACCTTCCCAATAGGGAGTTTGCCAAGCCAGGCACAGTGGGAAGATGTTGTGCAATGGGGGATGGATAAGGGTTTCATATCTCATAATGTGTCCTACGATGCCTCGGTTAATGGTGAATTTTTACCTTAAATCCACCCTGTTTGAAGAATATTCATCATGATTCAGATCGAATCACTATCCTTCAATTACCAGGACGGACCGCGGGTGTTCGATATTTTCGATTGGGCTGTTGAGCGTGGAGAAGCATGGGTAATACTGGGACCTTCGGGATGTGGAAAAAGTACCTTGCTTTACCTGATAGCTGGTTTGATCTTTCCTCAATCAGGACAGGTAAAAATTGATGGGCACCCATTAGACCGCCCACGCCCAAAATCTGGGCTGATTTTACAGGATTATGGCTTGCTGCCCTGGGCCACCGTCAAAGAAAATGCCGAATTAGGTTTGAAAGTACGCACGTTTTATGGACCTGATGGAAAACATGCTCCAGAAGATGCTCAGGATCCACAAAATGTAGAACATTGGCTCGAGCGTTTGCGATTGAGAGACCAGTCAGAGAAATACCCAGGTCAATTATCCGGTGGCCAGCGGCAAAGAACGGCAATTGCAAGGACTCTGGTGTTGAATCCTGATTTGTTATTGATGGATGAACCTTTCTCGTCTCTGGATGCACCGACCCGGGAAGGTTTACAGCGGCTAACCTTAGAGCTGGTTTCCGAACAAAAATTAACCCTGCTCCTCGTGACCCACTCAATTGAAGAAGCTGCATTCATGGGACGCAAGATCCTTTTGCTGCAAAAGCCACCCAATAAAGAGGCTGAGATCATTGAGAACCCTTCCTCTGGCATTGAAGAATATCGCCAATCAGACCAATACAACCTTATGTGCAGGAATCTTCGCAAACGAATGGATGAAGAATGAGGGTTCAGAACCGGCATCTTTTACTGGCAGTACTTGCCCTACTCGCTATCTGGCAGATGTTCGCAATGATCATCAACCGACCGATCCTGCCTCCACCATTCGAAGTAGGTCGCGTATTCATCCAGGAATTGCAAAGTGGGTTAATTGACCACTTTCTGGCATCCTTATGGCGGGTACTTGCAAGTACCGCATTAGCGATCCTCATTGCGGCACCACTAGGTTTAATTCTTGGTCAATCCAAGCGCCTAAATGCGGTGATCTCGCCGGTGATCTACTTGATCTACCCCATCCCTAAAGTTGTTTTGGTCCCGATTATTCTCCTGATTTTTGGGATTGGGGATCTACCAAAAATTATGATCATCTTTTTAATCCTCTTCTTCCAAATCCTGGTTTTGGTGCGGGACCAGGCAGCAAGTTTGCGTCCCGAGCTGATCCAAAGTGTGCGCAGCATTGGCGCAGGTCGGCGAGCTTTATTTCGTTATGTATACATCCCTGCCAGCCTACCCGCAGTTCTGACAGCATTGCGCCAATCCATCGGCACCGCTGTTGCAGTACTTTATATCGCTGAATTATTTGCGACGCAGAAGGGTCTTGGCTATTATATTTATCTCAACGGCAGTACTTTCTTCGATTATCCTGCGATGTATGCCGGGGTGATAGCGATGAGTATTTTGGGATTGGGTTTATATTTCAGCGTTGATTGGTTGGATCGAAGATTTTGCACTTGGCAATTTGTAAATTAATCGCACATTAATGGTTTTCAAACTCGCCTGATATAATCGAGCTGTGAAAGCTATTCGTGATTTCCTGGAATTAATTAAGTTCGAGCATACCATATTCGCCTTACCTTTTGCTTATTTAGGTATGCTTTTGGCGGCAGAAGGGTGGCCAAGCTGGAGCCCATTTTTTTGGATCACAGTCGCCATGGTTGCCGCACGGACACTGGCAATGGGCTCCAACCGCATAGCGGATCGCTGGATCGACGCACGCAATCCGAGGACCGCCCAACGCCCATTGATCACAGGATCCATTTCCGCCAACACAGCCTGGATTGGTACAATTTTCGCAGGGCTCATATTAGCTTTAGCCGCGTGGCAGCTAGGCCCCTTAACATTTATTTTGCTGCCCGGTGCTTTGTTATTTCTAATCGGGTATTCGTTCACAAAGCGCTTCACCTGGATGTCACATTTTATTCTCGGATTCACAGACGGCCTGGCTCCAGTTGGGGCCTGGGTAGCCATCCGAAATTCCTTGTTTACCATTCAGGATTTACCAGCGTGGATTTTGCTTGGAGTGGTCACCTTTTGGATTGCAGGATTCGATATACTTTATGCCTGCCAGGATATTGAGTTCGATCGTCAAGAAGGACTGCAATCAATCCCAGTCAAGTTTGGTATTCCCTCAGCATTATTGATCTCCTCAATTTCCCACGTGATCACCATTGGCTTGCTGGTTGTCCTGGGTATCGTCACAGGTCTTGGATGGCCTTATTGGATTGGATTGATAATTGTCGGTGCATTGTTATTGTGGGAACACGTACTCGTGCAACCGGATGATTTTTCCAAGCTAGGTGTTGCCTTCTTTAACATCAACGGGTATATCAGCATCATTTTATTTGTCTCTATCCTAGGATCTCTTTACGTTACCTAGTTTTTGAACTAGAATCTACGTTTCATACTGGTTTCTCAATGGAGAATCACCTCTTATGGTCAAATTTACATTATTGGTAGTAAGCCTGCTAGTCTTAGTATTTATCTTCCCTATTGAAAACGTACCTGCTGTTGATCGTGAGTCAGAGTCATCCTCAGTCTCTGGAGAAATTTTGTGTCTCCCAGGCTCTGCCCACTCACCCGCTGGTGATTGCATGCAATTAGGTCCTTCGGCATATATTTCCCGCATGACTGAGCTTGGAGTGACATTTCCTCTGCGCTCAGATACTGGCACAGCACCCGATCCCTCATTAACTTATGTCAATATTCGATATGGTGAAGTCACCCGCGAAAATGCCAAAGTATATGCCAGTTTGGACGACGCGGTCAATAATGGTGAAGTGATTAGGAGAATTGATTCACCATACAGTTTTATTTCATACATCGACGAAGCCGTCGTTGATGGGAAACGGTATTATATGGTCGACCATGGGGGTTGGATGACAGCCAATGATATTTCCCGCATTGGAACACCCTCTTTATTCCAGGGAAGAACTTTTACACATACCCCTGAACATTCGTTTGGCTGGATATCCTTCCCTGCTCAAACAAAACGATCACCGGGATTCAATACCGAGGACTATACAGGACGGGAAGTTTACCGCTACCAGGAGGTTCAAATTTATTCCACCGAGGTGGTAGATGGAATTGAATGGTACATGATCGGTCCTGATGAATGGATACCTGAAAAAAGGGACTGGCAGAGAATTATTGGTCGCGTGATTCCGAGTTACACACCTCCAGAAGGGGTCGACAATGGACGCTGGATTGATGTTAATCTGAAAGATCAAACCATATCAATTTATGATCAAGGTAAATTAGTGTTTGCCACCCTGATTGCCAGCGGGATCGAACCATTTTGGACAAGACCTGGTTTGTTCCAAATCTATCAAAAATATGATTCCACCCCCATGAGAGGCGCATTTGAAGTGGATCGTTCCGATGCATACTACTTAGAGGATGTTCCTTGGACTATGTATTATGATAAAGCCAGGGCTCTTCATGGTGCTTATTGGCATAATGGTTTTGGTACCCCTCGCTCCCACGGATGTGTGAATATGTCTGTTGGCGACGCCCGCTGGCTCTATGATTGGGCCAATGAGGGAGATTGGGTTTATGTATGGGATCCGTCTGGTGAAACACCAGTTGATCCGGAATTTTATGGAGATGGAGGAGCTTAACCTCAAGCGAATCTATCTCCCCCAAACACTTATGTCCCTTTTTTTGCATTGGTTGGGCATGGATCATAACCTGAGCAACATTAACCGGGAAATAAATCGTTGGGGACAAAGGCACGCGAGTTGAATAAGGTTATTTATTACCACCAAAAAATGAATACAGCAAGAATTTGCACCTATAAGATGGCTATGGTACACTTTTTGGCAGCTTCCAAGTTCTTGAGCTTCTACCAAAATTCCCTCCAAACCTGATATCTCCAAGAGGATTCAGTGCTTACGACAGTCGAAAAAATAATCTTCATCGCGGCAATCCTGTTGTCGGCTTATGCAGCTTTCCGGGTCAGTTTACGCATCGTTCTAGTTGTTAATCGTGGGCGCGGAAGAGTAGACTGGAGTGTAGTACCAAACCGTTTACTCGAAGTGATCGCGAAGACCATTACATTTAAACCCGTCTTTCGATTCAGGTTTTTGCCAAGCCTGTTCCACGCCTTCATTGGTTGGGCATTTATTCTCTATCTTCTTGTTAATCTCGGTGACGTATTGGAAGGCCTGTTCCTCGGCTTCGAATTGTTTGGAGCCGGTACTCTTGGAAATTGGTTCAGGTTAACCGCTGATTTACTCAGTGTGGCAGCCCTGGTTGGCATGACCGCATTAGTCATTCGCCGCTTTATTCTTAGACCTTCTACCCTTTCCACTCGTCAAGATATCTTACTCTCAGAAAAAGCGAGACGAGGTATATCACGGGATTCTGCGATTGTCGCAGGTTTTATATTTATTCATGTTGGGGCACGCTTTGTGGGTCAATCAATAAAAATCGGCGCAACTCATGCCGATCCTTGGCAACCATTTGCGAATGCTGTTTCCAATATTTGGATTGGTATGCAGGAATCCGCATTGATAGTTGGATTTCATATCACTTTTTGGCTGGCCCTCGGCACAATATTATTATTCATCCCATATTTTCTTTATTCCAAACATCTGCACCTGATTGTTGCACCAATTAATTTCCTCATTCGTCCCACACGCAAATCCATTGGTGAGCTTGACAGATTGGATTTTGATGATGAAAGTATTGAGCAATTTGGTGCCTCCAATATCGAAGATCTTGAATGGAAGCTGATATTGGATGCCTATGCTTGCATCATGTGCTATCGTTGCCAGGAGGTATGCCCGGCATATGATACCGGGAAAGTTCTGTCACCCGCTGCATTGGAGATCAATAAACGTTATTTCTTGAATGCGATGGGGCCGAGCTTGGCGGCGGGTGAGAGAAGCCAAACACCGCTATCTGAATTTGCGATTTCACCGGAAGCCATCTGGGCTTGTACTGCCTGCGGTGCTTGTGTCGATATTTGTCCAGTAGGGAATGAACCCATGCGCGATATCCTTGAAATCCGACGCGCTTTAGTGCTCATGGAAAACAATTTCCCCGAACAGCTCCAGACGGCTTTCAGAGGCATGGAACGCACAATGAATCCGTGGAATATATCTCAAAATGAACGCCTGAAGTGGGCAGAAGGATTGGATGTACCCACGATCGAACACAATCCAGATGCAGATTTGCTCTGGTGGGTTGGTTGTGCACCAGCAACAGATGCTCGGGCTCAAATAACTGCGCGGGCTTTCGCTGAAATTCTCAATACATCTGGTTTAAATTATGCAGTTTTAGGAGAGCAGGAACAATGTACAGGCGATTCTGCTCGCCGGGCAGGAAATGAATTCCTGTTTAACGAGATGGCAATGGCGAATGTTGAGCTGCTCAATGAGGTCGCTCCGAAACGGATCGTTACAACCTGTCCACATTGTTTACACACCATCAGCAATGAGTATCCAGCATTTGGTGGAAACTACCATGTGATCCATCATAGCCAGCTGATCTACGAACTATTTGAAGAGGGACGACTAAATTTAGAACCCGCAGGAAACCAAACCCTTGTTTTTCATGATCCCTGTTATCTTGGCCGACAAAATGATATCTTCAATGAACCCCGCCAGGTACTGGCGCGAACTCAGTACAACCTCCTGGAATTATCCCGTAGTGGTCGCAAGTCTTTTTGCTGCGGCGCTGGTGGCGCACAAATGTGGAAGGAGGAAGCAGAAGGTATGGGACGTGTCAGTGCGGAAAGATTCAGGGAAGCCCAAAAAACAAACGCTGATTTACTCGCTGTTGGGTGTCCCTTTTGCATGGTGATGCTCAACGATGCCAAGAATGAAAGTGACAGCGATATGGAAATCCTCGATATCGCTGAGATTGTGGTTCAGGCCACAAGAAAATCATAAGGCATAAACGATTCTGGAATATTGAACTCAATATGGCTAATATTCATCAAGGAACAACGCATACCTCAAACCAGAGCCAGCTCCATCCGGAAGGTTATCATTTATCGTTTCAATTATTAATCTTGCCCAAACAAAAGGGAATGGAACCACCCAATTCATTCTCTTTTTTTGTACCTCGGCATTCGAGCGGCATTTAAGAGATAAGAAATATAATTCAAGGTGCACCGATGACTGAAATTACTCTCAGCCCAATGGATATCACTACTACACCACAGGAGATCATCGCTGACTATAGAACCGTCTTTCGCAGTCGGCAGGTGAGTCTGATTAGTAGACGTGAAGTAATGAGTGGGAAAGCGAAATTCGGGATTTTTGGTGATGGAAAAGAACTTCCACAGATTGCGATGGCGAAGGTTTTCCATAAGGGTGATTTTCGTTCCGGATACTATCGCGATCAAACCTTCATGTTCGCCATCGGGGCTTTAACCACTACAGAATTCTTCGCCCAGTTATACGCTCATGCAGATTTAGAAGATGACCCTGCATCTGCTGGCCGGTCGATGAATGCTCATTTTGCGACCCGCAGTCTGAATTCTGATGGCACATGGAAGGATTTAACAAAGGAGTTTAATTCCACTCCAGACATTTCCCCTACGGGCTCCCAAATGCCGCGCTTGGTTGGATTAGCTTATGCATCTCGATTGTACCGGGAAATTGAACAACTTCAAACCTTGACCCAGTTTTCTGATAATGGGAAGGAAGTCGCTTTTGGGACAATCGGTAATGCAGCCACAGCGGAAGGAATGTTTTGGGAATCGGTCAACGCCATTGGGGTATTGAAAGCTCCAGCATTGATTTCAATCTGGGATGACTGTTATGGAATTTCTGTTTCAAGCGAACACCAATTAGTCAAGCAAGATATCTCTAAACTGCTTGAAGGTTTCCAGAGAGAACCAGATGCTGACCAGGGATTTGCTGTCTATTCTGTCGCTGGTTGGGATTATCCCATGCTGGTCGAGGCCTACTCACAAGCCGCTAAATCTGTCAGGGATGAACATATTCCAGCTATCGTGCACGTATACGAATTGACCCAACCCCAAGGACATTCGACTTCTGGGAGTCACGAGCGTTATAAAAGCCAAGAAAGGCTGGATTGGGAAGCCGAGTTTGACTGTTTGGTTAAATTCCGTGAATGGGTAATCGAACACAAGTACGCTTCTCAGGAGGAATTAGATCACTTGGAAGAGGAAGAAAGCCAGCGAGTTGAAGAGTCAAGAAAACAAGCCTGGCAAAATTACATCTCTCCGATCAAAAGCGAGAGAGCTCAGGTTGCTGAAATCCTCGCGGAGATAGCAGGGGTTTCTGAATCTGCTATTCAGATTGAAGAGATTCGGTCACGATTGTTGTCCATCCCAACCCCCTATCGTCGGGATTCAATGTCCGCTGCACTGAAAGCTTTAACCCTCGTCCGGAATGAAGAAATTCCCTCCAAAAATCAACTGCTTGAATGGAAAAACTCGCAAATGGAGCTGAATGAAGAGCGTTACAGCTCCCACCTGTACAGCCAATCAGCCCAATCCGCACTCAATGTTCCGGTAATCGAACCTGTTTTCTCCCCGGATTCGCCAATAGTATACGGTTATGAGATATTAAATGCTTTATTCGAATCAGCTCTCATTCGTGATCCACGGATAATTGCATTTGGAGAAGATGTTGGCAGACTAGGAGATGTCAATCAAGGTTTCCGCGGTCTGCAAGATAAATTTGGGGAGTTGAGGGTTTCCGACACTGGCATACGTGAGGTCACTATTATCGGACAGGCAATAGGGATGGCTATGCGCGGTCTGCGACCCATTGCGGAGATTCAATATCTTGATTATTTATTATATGGTCTGCAGATCATGTCAGATGATTTGGCGACATTACAATGGAGGACGAAGGGCGGTACCAAAGCACCAATCATCATTCGCACTCGCGGTCATCGTTTGGAAGGCATCTGGCATTCAGGTTCTCCGATGTCAGGCATTATTAATCTTGTGCGCGGCATGCATGTCCTTGTACCTAGAGATATGACCCGCGCAGCAGGTTTCTATAATACGTTGTTGCATTCCGATGATCCGGGTCTCATGATTGAGGTATTAAACGGATATCGTCTGAAAGAGCAGCTGCCAGATAATGTGGATGAATTTACTATCCCACTGGGAGTACCCGAAGTGCTACGCCCCGGGCAGGATGTAAGTGTCGTCACCTATGGTGCTACCTGCCGGATAGCTCTCGATGCAGCAGAGCGTTTAAGCCAGATAGGTATTGAATGCGAGATAATTGATGTCCAAACCTTATTGCCCTTCGACGTTCAACAGAAAATTTTGGGTTCATTGAAAAAGACTGGTCGTATAATTTTCGTTGATGAAGATGTTCCTGGTGGTACCACTGCATATATGATGCAGGATGTTATCGAAAGGCAGGGTGGATACCACTGGCTCGATTCACCACCACGTACCCTTCCAGGAAAACCACATCGACCTGCATATGGGTCTGATGGAGATTACTGGTCGAAGCCAAATGTTGATCAAGTGTTTGAAGCAATCTATCAAATGATGAGTGAAAGTGATCCCAGGGAATATCCAAGTTATTTCTAAATAATTTTGCATTAGAAGGTCGGTGAAGATATGCCCATCCAAGTGATTATGCCGCAGCTAGGCGAGTCGGTTATCGAAGGCACGGTTAGTAAGTGGTTGAAAGCCATTGGCGAGGAGATAAAGGAATTCGAACCTCTGCTTGAAGTGAATACTGACAAGGTCGATTCAGAAATACCCAGTCCTGGAGACGGAACCCTGCTGGCAATTCTAGTCGAAGAAGGAACAATAGTAACCGCGGGAACCACGCTGGCCTGGATTGGAGATAAGGGTGAGATAATCCCGGACGATAACGATTCATCACCGGAGATCACGCCCCTGGAGGAAACTCAACTAATTACTGGTCGAAATGATAAAGATGAGCCTTCAACTGATGCACTTCGACCGGGTCGAAATCAGGACCTGGGTTTCATCTCGCCGGTAGTAGCAAAAATCTCACAGCAAGAAAGCATTGATCTGACCAAAGTACCTGGCACAGGTCAGGGAGGTAGGATCACCAAAAAAGATGTATTAAATTATCTTGAAAAGTCGAAAAAAATACTTGGCTCAGAAATTACCCCCTCTACTCCCAAGATAGGATCAGTGCGATCTCCATCCGAAATCATTCCCAGGGAAATTCTACCCCATACGATTGTCCGGCGATCAATTGCGGATCACATGGTTAAAAGTAAACAAATATCTCCCCATGTATCCACCGCGATGGAAGCTGATCTAAATAATGTAGTGGCTCACCGCCAGGAGAATAAGGAATCTTTCTCCCTGGACGGAGTAAATCTTACTTTCACAGCATATTTTATAGCCGCAGCGATTGCCGGATTAAAGAGTTTTCCCATTGTCAATTCATCCTGGTTTGAAGATGGCATTCAAATTCACAAGAATATCAATTTCGGTATGGCAACTTCACTTGGAGAGCAGGGCTTAATCGTTCCCGTTATCAAAAATGCTGACCAGCTCTCTTTATTGGGATTGGCAAGAACGATAAATGACCTCGCTGTGCGTGCTCGGAATCGCTCATTAGAACCCGATGAAGTTCAGGGAGGCACTTTCACTATGACAAACCACGGTACGAGTGGCTCACTTTTCGCAACACCTATCATCAACCAGCCTCAAGCCGCGATTCTGGGTGTTGGTGTCATCCAGAAACGAGTGACTGTTATTGATGATGCAATCGCCATCCGCCCAATGATTTACCTCACTTTAACTTTCGATCATCGCATACTGGATGGCGCGGTAGCTGATCACTTTTTGCTCAAAGTGGTAGAATCTTTGCAAAATTGGAAATAAGCAGATATCCCGCTTTAAACTAGGAAGGGAATAGTCAATAACTATCAAAACAGGAGAAATTCATGGCAAACTATGATGTCATCGTTATCGGTGCCGGTCCAGCTGGTTATGTATGTGCCATTCGTGCAGCTCAACTTGGATTAAAAACTGCCATAATTGATAAACAATGGTTGGGAGGAGTGTGTCTTAACATTGGCTGCATCCCATCGAAAGCCTTGCTGAAGAACGCTGAGGTTATCCATACTCTGAGAGAACGTGGGAAAGAATTTGGATTTTCCATCGAAAATCTGAAAATAGATTACAGTGTTGCTGTTAAACGCAGCCGCAAAGTGTCCGACCGCTTGACTAAAGGCGTTGGATTCTTGATGAAGAAAAATAAGATTGATGTTCATATGGGGTCAGCTAAATTTACTTCCCAAGATACAGTTGAGGTGACTGATACTGATGGTAATTCACAAGTCCTCCAAGCAAAGAACATTGTCATCGCTACTGGAGCTAGTGCTATGGTTCCTCCAGGTTGGGTAGTTGATGGTGAACATATTCTTACCTACAATGAAGCAATTCTTCAGGAGCATCTTCCAAAATCTGCGATCGTGATTGGTTCTGGCGCTATCGGAGTTGAATTCGCGACAATTTGGAATTCATATGGTGTTGATGTCACCATTGTCGAGATGCTGCCCAATATTGTGCCTTTGGAAGAGGAAGAAGTAAGCCTCGAACTGGCCAAAGCTTTCAAGAAACAAGGCATCAATGTCCTGAC
This sequence comes from Anaerolineales bacterium, assembly GCA_035529195.1. Lineage (GTDB taxonomy): Bacteria > Chloroflexota > Anaerolineae > Anaerolineales > UBA4823 > PFL25. Next base: position 11,077 of record DATKXE010000085.1, on the reverse strand, counting down.
CAATCATAAAGTTGCTTCCTTGGAAGCCAAAGATGAGGGTGTTGAGGTCAAAGTAGAAACTGATGGTGAAGTAAAACCATTACAAGCTGAACAAGCATTAATCGCGATCGGTGTAAAACCCAACAGTCAGTTTCTCGGATTAGAAGAGATCGGTGTGAGTTTATCAGAGAAAGGAATGGTTGAAATTGACGAGCGAATGGCCACCAACATCCCTGGTATCTGGGCGATTGGAGATGTGACCGGAAAGCTTATGCTCGCTCATGTTGGTTCTGCCCAGGGGATAGTCTGTGCAGAGAACATTGCTGGACAAGAAACCATCACTTTGGATTATGAAATGCTTCCCAAAGTAACTTTTTCTCAACCTCAAGTAGCTTCTTTTGGGATTTCTGAGGCTACTGCCGAAGAACGAGGGTACGATGTAAAAGTCGGCAGATATCCATTTCAGGCCAACGGCAAGGCGCTGGGATTGGGGGAGTCCACTGGATGGGTAAAGATCATCACCGATGCGAAGTACGGGGAGATCTTGGGTGCACACATGATTGGGCCTGAAGTAACCGAACTGCTTCCAGAATTAACCCTCGCCCAGATGATGGAGATTACAACTGCCGAGATCGCTCAAAATGTCCATGCCCACCCTACTTTAAGCGAAGTCCTTATGGAAGCTGCCCATGGAGCCGAAGGGCATTCCATCAATATCTAATCCGATAGAGATATGCAGTCTATCTCATTTATATAGCTCATGATATAGCAAAACTGGCGGCCAGCTAACCGCCAGTTTTTTTGTCATTATTGTTCTATAGACCTGCGTAACTGCCCGTCCTTTCTTTTGAGACAACTCCTTTGTATTTATCTATGCAGGGATCGATAAAAAATACGAGCCTGATTCATTGAAGAATGGTATTCTGCCCTTTCTTTGATTACTGCAGTATTTAAAAGCGCTGCTTGTTTGCGTAGGTCTTCTTGCGATAAAGCGCGGATCACCGCATTTGCGAGGTCATTTGGATCGTTTGGATCAATCAAAGTTCCATTGATCCCAGGATTGATCCATTCCCGAATGGAATCCAAATCTCCAGCGACTGGATAGCATCCACAAGCCATTGCTTCGAGGAGCGTGTTTGGAGTACCATCGTGGGTACTTGGAGAAACCGAAACCGCTGCACCCCGGAATAGATCCGCCATTTCTTGTCTGGGCAAATTAGGAAGCAGTTCAACAGATGAAAAAAGATTATATTTTTCAATCCATTTCTCAGCTTCTGTTTCTCCCGCCATTCCAGGACAGATAAATTTTGTGTCTGGCATTTGGGTCAATATCTGTGGAATCGCTGCGAAGAAGGTGTCATTGCGAATATATGCGCGGATTCCACGTGGATTGATCACCATCAGTTTTCTAGATTTCGTCTCATCCTTGGGTGGATAGAACACATCAGTATCGATACCACCATTACCAGGAATTACAATGGTTGGACGATCACTTGCATATCCCCAGTTGGATGCCAATATCCGATCACGCTGGCAATCAAGATGTAAACCATCAGTTCTGGATAACACTTGCTTTGTTGATCTCCTCATCCAAGGAGTTGTACCTGCATGCAAAGTAAAATCGTTCCCCCAAACTGAAACAATCAATGGTGAATTCATTTCTTGGCGTAAAGCGCTTGCGGTCAAAATACCTTCAAAAGGGATACGCATGGCATGAATAAGCTCGGGCTGGATCTCGGAAATCAGGTCGGATAATTTATTAGCTGCAGAATTAAGGGTAAGCGGTGCAAGGATTCGCCGAAAAGCAGTCCTGAAATTAACCAACGAAGAATTCCACAGCAATCCTTCTCTGTGATTTCTTGCCTCTTTTTGAGAATGGCTCTTCTTCAACTGGCTGAATGCAATCGGAACCACATTTACACTAGCAAATGGCATATCAGGTTTAAAATCAAAGGTTGACGCGATATGGACTTCATCCCCCTGTTCAACAAAATAAGAGATCCAGTTCATTGCTATGGGTGAACGCGCATCGCATACAAATAACAAACGCATCGCTTACCCAGTGCCTGTTAATGCAGAATCATTGATTGCATTTAGAAAAGTAACAACCATTTGCTCAATATTGACCTCATTTTGAACAATTTGATAGGAGCACTTTCCCATTTGTCGTAATCGAGCTGGATTCGAAAGCGCCAGTATGAGTGTCTCTCGTAAAGCTTGCTCATCGTTTGGGGGGATTAACCATCCATTTTCAGGCTTGACTAAATCACCTTGAGTGCCATCCCCCTCGGCAACAATCACTGGTAAAGCATATGACATGGCTTCTTGTACTGCCAATCCTCCTGTACCTGGTAAGACGAATAAATCAGCCTTTTGAAAAATACTTGCTAATTCACCGCCACCTTTTCTTCCTGTAAATTTAGCCTTTGGATAAATCTCACTGGCCAATAATTCCAAATTTTCCTTCATTGGTCCATCCCCAACAATCCAAAGCATAGGCTGCAAAATTTCTGGGAGAGCAGAGCATGCACGTAGAAGAATATCTATTCTCTTCCGGGTTTGAATTCGACCAACAAAAAGGACGACCGGACGACCATTAAAATGAGTAGATCGCTCTAAAGGGGATCCTTTCGGGTGCTTCGCAACAGCGTTTGATGCCACATATACCGGTTGTTGTGGGAATGCAATCTCTTTATATTCCCTTGCTCCCTTGTGGCTATACGCAATCAAGCCATCTAACCGTTTCAGCATTCTTCCCCTCAAGTAGCTCCGGAAATCTTTATTGATCCTCCCTCCTGGTGATTTTGGGGTGTCAATCAGCGGCGCCCCCAATCCCCATCCGATCACAGGTTTACCGCGAGCATGCATCCATTGGATTCCCTTGTTCGTGCTCAAATATCTGGGATTTGCTTCCACGACTAAAACATCTGGTTTCCAATTCTCCAGCCAATTAATTAATCCCCCTTGCCAGAGGAAATAGCAGGAAGATTGGACATCTCGAAAATGGTAGTTTCTGGATTCCACAAATTCTGCTACTTTTAGGTCACTCGTTGTTGGAATTGATTCTTGAGGCTGCACGTCTCCCGCAAATATACAAAGCCCATCTTCACATGCCTGGGCCAGTAGATCGAAAAAATCCACCCGGTAAGTCGGTAGAACCCGCTGTTGTATTCCCAATCTTCCAGGAAAAACACTGCTTTTGCTATTCACTTGGGAAAGCCACCAAATATGATTTCCAATTTAAATCCTCAACACTCATCACTTGTGGGAATTGAGATTCCATCTGGGTTATTCGATAATCAGCTGTTCTTAGAGCTTCCCAACTTACTCGAGCTGCCTCCGGTCCATGCAATTCTATCAAAAGTAACGGCCGCCCCTCCTGCAGGAGGCTTGCCATACCGGGGAGTGCTAAAATTTCCCCACCCTCGATATCCATTTTAATAATATCTGGAGGAGGGTTTCCGGAATTGCCTATGAATTGGTCAATTGAAATTCCTTCGACTTGAATCCTTTGCTCATAATCTATTGAATCCCTTCCAGCAGACCCTTGAACTTTCCCCATACCATCCGATGGACCGACGAGGAATTCAGCCTGACCAGTATGATCTTGTACAGCAGCCTGGATCACAGACACCCGCTCCTGGTATCGATTCAATTCAACACTCTGTCTAAGACGGTTTACATTTGCAGGCAATGCTTCAAACGCAAAAACATGCCCTTGCGGACCAGTTTGCCTGGCAAATAAAAGTGTGACAAAGCCAATATTGGCACCGATATCATAAACAATCTGCCCAGGTTTGACCAACTTTCCAATTGCTTGCTGTAGTTCAGACTCATATGTCCCCAACCAATAATCTTTTTCGCTGTGCAAATCCAGACGCATCTTCAGGCCTTCATTGGCTCCAGATGCGATTGAGACTATACTCAGACCTTCAGGTGCAAAACGATTTAAACCCTTCCTGATCAAATGAGAAATGGCCGGATTCCTGTATAAAGAAAGTTTATATGATAATGGCAGAACCTTTGCGATATAAGCCGTAAAGGTAAGTGCCACATTATCGAGTTTCATCGCTTTTGTCTCATCAAAGAAATCATGCGGATCAATTATGACTATTCCAGCAATAATTCCACATATCGATCAACCATATCATCAAGATTGAATGCTGACTCAGCACGTTCTCGAGCAGATTTTCGAAAATCATCAAGGTTATTTATAATACTTAGAGCACCATCTGCCAGAGATGTTATATCGGGCTTGTCCATCTGCCAGGGATTGCCACCATAGGGCACAACCTTACCACCTTTATCCTCTAAAATTTCTAACAATGCGCCGGTATCAAATGCGATCACGGGTGTTCCGGTTGCGATCGACTCGATCACAGAGTTTGGACAAGCGGCATTAATATCCGCAGAGAAGAGTAAATGTGCTTGTTGATAAATTTCAGCAATCCGCTCATGAGGGACCATTCCCAACCATTTGATTTTTAATGCATCCATCTCTCCACGATCAATTAACCAGTTATCCCAATATTCTTTTGTAGATTTCGATACCTTACCCACAACCCAAAGTTCTACTAGCTTACTAGTCTTGACCATTTTTGCTACCTCGCTGGTCATTTGGATGGCATTATCTAACCCGAACTCATAACCCCCAAGCAAGCTGCCCTCAACCATCAATAAGCGAATAATATCCCCCACAGGCCTTCCATCACCACCTGGTAAAAAATTTGTCAAATCTACACCATTATGGATCACCACATTGGGACAAGTTGTACCCCCCTTCACACTCTGCCACCATTCCCTGGAAAACTGGGATTGGTAAGCAATTTTATCGGCCAGATACGAGCGGATCACCCCCAATATGAAATTTCCGTACTCTGCCCTCAACCGATGGTGAAATCCAGTATTCATTACACGGTGAATCCAATTCATGCCATCCAATCGCTGGACAATTCTTGTCCCTCGACGCTTTGCATTCCATAAGTGGTGGAGATTTCGAGTGCCACCGATTACTAATATTGAATCCGTATGTGTATCACTGAGTTCATAACTCACGGTAATTCCGCGTTTCGATAACCCCGCAGCGAGTTTTGCCTGGAATGAAACCATACCACCTATACCAGATAAACGAGGAACGAGACAAATCTTGGGTTTCATTTCAATTCCCAATTCAGATTGTGAAAAAATCCTTTAGAAATATTTACTGTTACTCCCTGTATCCAGCCATCTTTGCAGGAACACCTACCCAGATTTCATTCTCTTGAGTCGAGCTAAGGAGAACTGCATTTGCCCCAATAATCGTTCCTTTCTTTACCTGCAGGGTGCCTTCCTTACAAAGCACTTTCGCTCCGGAAGCCAGAACAACATCATCTTCGATAACAATCCCCTCAAATCCTGATCGCTCGAATGGAAGATGAATATCGGATCGCCCCAAGGTTACTCCAGGGTAAATTTTCACCCGATCCCCAATAATTGTTTTTGGATGGATCACAACACCGAATCCACCATGCGCTAATTCGAAATCTTTACCAATCACCACTGATTTTGGGATCTCAATTCCCAATATTTTTAATGTGAAATATGCAATACTTCCAACAATTGTTTTGTTACGTGAATATACCAACCTGGTATATATATCTTTTTTCGTAGCCATTGCATACCAATTAAACCATAGATTATTCGCAAGAAATGAAGTTTCTTTTCCTTGACACAGAACGTATGTTCGTGTATTATTTATAGCACAAGTGTTTCCTTTATTATTAATAGGAGTAATGGGTATGCCAAGAAAACGCAAAAAAGGGTTGAGCGAGCGTCAAAAGAAAATCCTAGAAGTACTAGAAAGCTTTCAGGATCAAAATGGATATCCCCCTTCTATCCGAGAGATTTGTTCTGAAGCAAGCATCTCCTCTACCTCTGTTGTTAATTATTATCTCGAACAACTCGAGGAAATGGGATATATCGAAAGGGACCGGCGTATATCAAGGGGCGTTCGTTTACTTAAACCTTTGGAGAATGCTTCCCAATCGATTTCAACTCAGATGAGAAAGGCTGCTGAAGCCGTATCAGAGATGCTTCAAATACCTGTTTTGGGTCGGATTGTTGCAGGTGAATTAATGCCCGTCCCTTCCTCAGATTTTTCTTATTATGATTATGAGAGCAAGATTGAGATTCCGCAAAGCCAGCTTCCTGGAAGAGAAAAGGGAAAGGATCTATTTGCATTGGAAGTCCAAGGGGATTCTATGATCGATGCCATGGTAAATGATGGTGATATCGTCATCATGAAGCCAGCAAATGATGCCAGAAACGGTGAAATGGTTGCAATATGGATCAGTGAGAATAACGAAACAACCTTAAAATATTTCTTCCGAGAGAACGGACAGGTTCGACTTCAACCTGCCAATCCAACAATGGAACCGATAATTATTAAAGATCCAAGTACACTCGAAGTGAAGGGAAAAGTTATCATGGTCATCAGGCAGGTATCTGGATTACCTTCATAGGCAAATCGCATAGTTGCTTCTGAGGTCTCCCAATCAGCTGACTGCGAGTGCAGCTACTCCTCCATTGTATTAGCAATAGGTCGTGCAGGATATAACGACCTATTGCTTTTTAATGCAGCTGGTGTCATCACTCCGGGCAACCAGAGAAATTAATTCCATTTATTTGTGTTCCAGGAGAGAAAAAAGATCCATTAGAATCCGTCGCCAGACTATGTTTTCTTAATGGAGTTGTTCCCACGATATCAGGGTCACGAGTAATCGATTGATTATCGCCCGCTTCTTCCCCATAGCTGAGGCTTGCAACAACTTCGAGCTGTGAGTTATATAAGTAAATGTTTTCCATATTATCATTCAAACCTAATTTTCCACTTGATGCAACCTGAACAAGCGAATTTCCAAAATTCCCGTTGGGATTTCCTCCACCAAATAGAACTAAACCACAACTGGGTTCAAGAATGGAACCATCGGGGAAGGTATGCCTGATATCTAAAACATCTCCAAATGCCCAGCCGCTGATATCCCTTAGTGTTTCAGAGCTGTTAATTATCTCTATAAACTCATCATCCGAATTATCTACAATCCCATCATTATTTGCATCCCCCATATCCACATCTGGATCAGCTAAGATTTCATTAATAACTAATTTTATTAGTGGCTGAGGAGTGTCGGTTGAGGTCGAGGTTGAGGTTGGAGTTTGTGTAGAAGTAGCAGTAGGATTTGGAGGTATTGGTGAAGGAGTTACTATCATCGGAGTACGTGAAGGAGTCGCTGAAGGATTTGGTGGATTTAGCTGAACCATCCCAGGTTGAGGCAGGGGTAGCTCCACCCAATCTAGCGCTGAATCCGTATCCATGTTCGCTGGTTGTCGTGAAATTGAATGTCCTGGATTTACACTGGGTACAGATGGATCAAAAGCAATAACAGAATCACCCCAGGAAACTGCATCAACAAGGTATCCAGTCTTCTTGGTTATGAATAATTCATCCCCGATATTACTTAAATTTATTTTTCCAGTTGCCCAAATTGGAGAAGATTTCAAATCAGGAATTTCCTCAATTGTGTCATTGATCTCATAATCAGGGATCATTCCATAGTTATCTAGAAATATACTCGCCCGATTAGCGATCACAATCACCCCTCCAGGAGAGATGCTGCCTCCAGATGGGAACACCATCATGCCCTCCGCCCCTCCATTGGTTTCTTCATCTCCCAATAACACGCATTCCAAGCTGATTTCTTTGTTTCCGAAATTATAAAGTTCCATCCACTCACCATCTGGCTCTGGACTTAACTCTGGATCGTAGAAAATTTCAGAAATCAAAATAGTGATAATGTCACATGCGGGTTGGGTAGCAGTCGGAGTCTGAGGAAGAGGGGTAAGCACCTCCAAATTTACTCTGCCTGGTTGGGGTTCTGCAAGAATGGACCAATCATCGGCACGGTTACTGTCGGTGTTAGCAGGTTTGCGCTCGAGGGAAAAACCGTCCTCCGTTTTGGGTGCAGGTGGATTGAAAGCAAATATTGAATCACCCCAAGAGACAGCATCCATGAGATCATCTTCTTGATCAAGCAGCAATAGTTCATCTCCCGAATTGTTTAAGTTTATAACCCCACCAGCCCATTTTTTGTACTTAACCAGATTGATTACTTCCGGATCACTATTTAATAACTCAAAATTTGGTCTAAACCCGTATACTTGGGAGAATAACATCGATTGGTTCGCAATCACGATCGTTTCACCTGGATAAATTCGTGATCCTGCTGGGAACACATACATACCCTCAAGATCGCCTTGTGCTTCACTATCTCCAATCTTAAAATCCTGCAAATCTATACTATCTGAGCTGCGGTTAAACAATTCAATCCATTCGTGGCCAGGTTCGGAATCTATCGGATTGAACATGATTTCCGATATCACCAGCTTATTGTTCCTCTCCGCACCTACAGGAACTAAATGATTCAATAGCGGAAAATATATAGATTTTGAGCTGTGAATTGGATTAACATACGAAAAACCGATCAAGAAAATAAACACAACCAATAAAGGAAAGACTTTGAACACCTCCCTATGTGCTCTTTTTGTATTCATTTCGCGCCCTTTACCCCAACAAGGACCTCACATGGATTTCTGCAATTAATTATCAAAACCGATAATGTTGAAATTCAAAAACAAATCCCCGCTTGTTCCAGTGTTCATCCCTAATCTTATTATAGCGAAATCCATATAAAAAGCAAATTTGATGCGTTTTATTAGTTTCCAGCGGGTTAATACTTGCACCTGCAATTAAAAAGATCCATTTGCCTGGATTAACAGGTAAAATAAATAGAATCATACTTGGAGGATGCAGACATGGGTGAATCAGGAAGAAACCAAGGACAGAGTCTATTAGAATACGCATTAATCTTAATCCTGGTTGCGATTATTGTGATCATTGTAATTTACTTATTTGGACCAGCGATTGGGAACTTGTACAGCAATATTATTCAAAGTATATAGCTCGAATGCCATTGCTTCCTGATAATGTGCCACTCGTTAAGCGGGGATTGGATCTATTTATATCAACCTGCGGATTTATAGTCCTTTTCCCTATCCTTTTGATCATTTCAATATTGATCTTTTTTATTCAGGGATTTCCGATTCTCTTCCATCAACAGCGTCCTGGTTATCTCGGCAGACCATTTACTATATACAAATTTAGAACCATGTCTGAAAAATTCAGTACAGACGGCAGATTATTACCCGAGGAACAGCGGGTAACCTGGTTGGGTAGGGTATTACGCACCACAAGTTTGGATGAAGTCCCCGAATTAATAAATGTATTCAAAGGCGAAATGAGTATCGTAGGACCGAGACCATTATTAATGCAGTATCTTTCTCGTTATACTCCAGAACAAGCCAGACGTCATGATGTTCTACCGGGAATCACGGGTTGGGCACAGATCAATGGTCGTAATGCCATCACGTGGGAAGACAAATTCATTTTTGATGTCTGGTACGTTGACAACTGGAGTTTTTCATTGGATATTAAGATTCTTCTGCAAACGGTTTGGAAGGTTCTGCTTAGAGAAGGGATAGACGAACCGGGTCACATTTCGTCAGGGGAATTCATGGGAAGCAATAGCAAGAGTTTTCCCGGTAAAGATATCGTGGAGCAATAATGTTTCCTCAACACTCGAGTGAAATCAGATGTTAATTACCCATCCACGAGATTCGAACCAGGATTCCAATATAAAGTTTGAAAACTTCTACCGCTCGATGCTGCGCATTCGTCACTTCGAAGAAAAGGTACTCGATGAATTTTCAAGTGGGTATTTTGGGGGAACGACACACACTTATATTGGTCAAGAAGCAAATGCTGTCGGAGTGCTTGAAGAGTTAGAAAGTGATGATATCGTGGTGAGTAATCACCGCAGTCATGGCCACTTTCTTGCTTATGGTGGGGAGATGCACGCCTTATTCGCAGAGCTGATGGGAAAAACATCTGGCGTATGTGGTGGACGAGGAGGTTCACAGCATCTGCATTGGAAAAATTTTTACTCAAATGGTGTATTAGGTGGTACTGCACCAATTGCTACTGGAATCGCTTTAGCGGAAAAACTAAAAAGACGAAACACTATCACCATTTTATTTCTCGGAGATGGTGCCCTGGGTGAGGGTATCTTATATGAATCCTTGAACATGGCCTCATTGTGGTCCGCGCCCATCCTGTTTGTGGTTGAGAATAATCATATTGCCCAAACCACGCCAATTGAGCTCAATTTGGCCGGAGATATCGCCAAGCGGTTCGATTCGTTTGGAATTGAAACACGGGTTATCGACACGAGCGATGTTGTTCAGATTCATACTTTGGCAAGCCAGGTAATCTCTGATGTTAAATTGAAGTCAATCCCGCAAGCATTGATCATCAACACACAACGCTTCGGTCCTCATTCAAAAGGTGACGATACTCGGTCTGAGAAATATATTCTCGATCTGAAGAAACACTATGACCCAATCTCAATACATGAAAAACGCGTCAATCCTGAAAAGCGCGCCGAAATCGAACAAGAAGTGATCAATGAAGTTATCCAAGCTTTTAATGATGCCGTCGCAGATCCACTCCCTGAATCGCAGTTGATAATTCATGGTTGACAGATCCTGATCATTACTCAATCAAAATGCCTACAGTACTAGAATCCCTCAATCAAGCCCTAAATAGAGCCCTGAAAAAGGATGAGCGAGTCATCATATTGGGGGAAGATATTCTAGATCCTTACGGTGGTGCCTTTAAGGTTACTCGAGGAATTTCCACAGCTTTCCCGGAGCGAACATTAACAACTCCAGTCTCTGAAGCGGGGATTCTTGGAATAGCGACCGGATTGGCTCTCCGTGGATATCGCCCTGTTGTCGAGATTATGTTCGGGGATTTCGTAACCCTAATCGCCGATCAAGTGATCAATCATGCAACAAAATTTCGCTATATGTACAATGACCAGGTTAATGTGCCAATAGTGATTAGGACACCGATGGGGGGACGCAGGGGATATGGACCAACTCACAGCCAAACACTTGAAAAGCTATTCCTGGGGACACCGGGATTGCGAATTTTTGCCCCAAA
>DATKXE010000084.1:0-8891 GCA_035529195.1 Anaerolineales bacterium | reverse complement strand
TATCCGCGCCTCAGTGGGAGCTGGTTTCCTTTACCCACTGGTTGGCAAGATGAGCACCATGCCCGGATTACCGACTCGCCCAGTCTTCTATGATGTTGACCTGGATCTCGAGACTGGCCGCGTGATTGGTCTATTCTGATCCTGGCCGCACAATTCACAAGATTACCCGGCCTGTTTCAGGGCCGGGTATTTTTTCTTGTGAAAGATTTGCGATATTCAGTTTGTCTGATTCAAGACCCGCGATAGATGCTGGTCTTGGGGTAGATTATTCATCACTCGACTAATCTTGCCCAATTGATGGCTGGATGAAGTAGTGTTATTCCGTGATCTGCTCCATCATTTCAGCAACACTGCGAAAGACCGGCGAGTCATCACCTAAATCGACCAATGGTCGCCCGCTGAACTCAAAGTCCATCAAATCGCTATCTGACGGCACCACACCGAGCAGGGGTATTGGCAGCTGCTGGATGGCTTTCTCCAGAGCGGGGGGCATATCACCCGTTAATCGATTGAGGATCAGGTAAGCATTCTCAACCCGAATATCGAGTTCGGTGCGTAATTCTGCGATCCGCTGAGCAGCAACCAAGCCCCTTTGCGTAGGATCAGTGACGATCAACATGTGGTCGACGTCCCGGGTCGTGCGGCGGCTGAGATGCTCCATTCCAGCTTCGTTGTCGATGACCACATAGCGGTAGTTCTTACTGATGCTGTCAACAACATCGCGCAGATTATGGTTGACCGCGCAGTAGCATCCAGGACCTTCTGAGCGGCCCATGGCGATTAAATCAAACTGGATGCCTTCTGCCAGGGAAGAGCGAATCTCGTAATCCAGGTATTCGTGTTTTGAGACGCCTCCAGGGAGCGCGCCCATGGCAGCGCCGCCGGCAGTCAGTGATGTTTTAACCTGGGAAAGCATATCCTCGCGAATATCTCCCACGGTCCATTCTAAATCCAATCCCAGCACCATGTTGAGATTGCTGCTGGGATCAGCGTCAATCGCTAAAATCGTGCCATTTTGAGATTGCGCCAGATATTTGACTACCATTCCTGCGATGGTCGTTTTTCCTACTCCCCCTTTTCCAGCCAATGCGATAGTTATGGTCATTTTCCTGCTACCTCTTTCATTAAATTTCCCAAATATAACAGTAATTTTGCGTTAAGAATTTTCGATTCAATGCTAATTCTGCGAGGCTTTATATTCCGTGATTTGAGATTCCAGTGCTGAAGCGATGCGCTCAGCAGCTGTGCGCAGTGCTGGGACGTGATCGTAAACCGGGATCCCCAAGCGGTCTGCTTCTTGGACACCCATATCCGCTGGCAGCATACCCAGCACGGGAATGCCGGGAGTCTCTGCCATCAAGAAGGCAGATTCTGCCTCATCTCGCACCTTGTTTCCCACCATCCATAAGCGGTTCAGGCCAATATCCTCGGCCAGGGCTTTGATTTGCGAGGCGGTTCCCAGACTGCGGCGAGTCGGTTCCACGACGATCAGCATTGCATCCACAAAATCAACTGTTGAGCGACCAAGGTGTTCTACACCCGCATACATGTCCAAGATCAGGATATCATCTTTACGAAAGAGCAGGTGGGTGAAAAGAGTTTTCAGCATGGCGCTCTCCGGGCATATGCAGCCAGAACCACCGATATCCACTGCACCCATTTCAAGTAAACGCACAGCGCGGTATTCCACACTGAAACGCTCGGGGATATCATCCACACGGGGGTTGATGGTGAAAAAGCCACCCGTTGTGCCAGGTTTAGCGCCGGTGCGTTCAAAAATCAGTTCATCCATCTCGGAAATGGGGTGCAGCTTGGCCAGCTGCTCGGATGGAAATCCCAATGCGCCTGCCAGGCAGGGTGAAGGGTCTGCATCAACCGCCAGGACATTGCGACCAGCCTCAGCATAAACCTGGGCTAATAGCGCAGATAAGGTCGTTTTTCCCACGCCCCCTTTACCACTAATTGCGATTTTCATTACGGGTCTCCCATTTCACAATCAAGCGCTGGGATAAATTACTTGCGGTAATGGCGCTTGCATCCGTTGGTATGTGGTGACTTACTGCTGCATCGAACAACACCTGGTAGGTGGCATTGAAATCCTCGTCACCCTGCCAGGTGACCACTATCAGGTTCACCAGCGGCAGAACATTATACTCGTAAGCCGCATCACCCAGCAAGTATACCCGCTTGCCTCCCATGTTTTCTGCAACCTGGCAGAAGAGTTCAAATTCGTTCTGGAAAGTTTTAGCCAGGTTCCCGCCGGTATAGCCCTGGTAGGCCTGGTTGTAGAAGCGACCATCTGGCAGCTCAGAAAACGAAATCCATTGACCTGAAGGCCTGGTGCCGTCGCAAGTTAAGAAATAATAAAGCACGAGTGCTTGTGAACTGCTCGATAATTTATCTCCAGACTTGCTGTCATAAGTGACAAGTTCCGGAAAAGTCAGCCTCACATCCCGATCCCAGAGTTGGAATTGGAACTCTCCACCACCCTGATCAGGTTGATGGAGAGTTGTGCCAGTATCAACGGCGAGCTGCTCAGGTTCCCTGGTGATTAACTTTCCACGCAGTTCATCCAACCGAACAGCGAGCAGATCGGGTTTTGATTCGTTTGACAACCAGAATTGATTATTCATTGACAGTGATCCAAGTTAAGGTGACAAAATTCAGGGTTGGTTGGATTTCAGATAGCATTATTTGACCCAGGTGAAGTAGGATATCTACTTCTTCAGCATTAAAGGTAGCGGATGTTCAGGTTAATCACAAGGGACAAAAATCACCACTTAAGCCTGAAACATGGCAACAATATCTTTGGGGTTGTCTGGCAAGTGGTTCATAAAATTTGTTCGATAAGTTTAACATTGCTGCATGGATTAATCCCCAACCCCAGCATTTGAAATTGTTTTCGGGATTTACGGGAAATTTTTGATAATGGCTATCCCCGCCCAAGGAGGGGCGGGGATATGAAAGGGGAGAAGTTGGTTTTTGAATATCGAAAAAACAGCAAATCTCACACAATGGCCAACTCTAAGGAAATTTAATTTATTAAGCCCTTCTCCTTCAATAAAGGTCGTGGGTCGACTAGATTCTTATTCAGGGCTGCCTCGCGTTGGGAAAGACCCAGTGCCAGAGCCATCAGTTGTGTGAAGTACATGACCGGCATTTCCTGATCTAATCCCATCTGGAATTGACGGGCGTCAAGGTTGGTATGGCACAACGGGCACGCCACTGCGATCATATCGGCGCCAGATTTTCGGGCTTCATTGATCAACGTGCTGCTCAGATCATAGACGATATCCTGCCGGGTGAGGGAATGGGCGGCACCGCAGCAGGTGGTTTTGTAGGACCAGTCGATTACCTCAGCCCCTAATGCTTTCATCAGCTCGTCCATCTCGGTTGGATTTTCTGGATGGGCAGCCTCGGTAATTTGAGGCGGTCGGGTGAGCAAACACCCGTAATAACAAACAACACGCAGACCGTTTAAGGGAAGTGTCACCTTTGCTGACAACTCATCTGGTCCGACATGTTCGAAGATGGTTTCTCCGATCGATTTTACTACGACAGAATCCTGATAGCTGTAGCCAATGCTCTCATCCATAGCCGTTTTGTGATTCTTGTCATGGCGCATCTCGTATTGGGCTGCTTTATGACGGTTAAAGCAAGCTGCGCAGGGCATTGTCACTTCGTTAAACCCACTTTGCTCGATCAAGGAGAGGTTTTCCATGGGCAAACGGAGCGCGGCTTCTGGATCCGCGCGATGAGCTGAAGAACTGCCGCAGCACAACCATCCTTCCGGCTCGATCAATTGCAGGTCCAGCGCTTCGGCGACGGCAAGCGTGGAGGTGTTGAATTCCGGGCTGGTCGCATGTAATGAGCAACCCGGGTAATATGCGATGGCTTTACTGGCGCCCGGGATGGGTTTCACATTGCGCGGTGGTCGGGTGAAGCTGGGAAAGAAGGGGAATTTACCCCTGGCGATCATCTTGAAACCCATGTCCAGGTCTTCCGTGATTGGATGGGTGCGTATATTGCGCAATTTCAATTCAGCCATCAAGCCTAATTCATACGAGCGACCCCAAAGGCGCACTTCTCGTAAGAAAGCCTTGTTCATGTTATCCACTTCTCGGATTGGCGGGTCTATGCCCTGGTCCAGGGCTTCCCGGGTTAGGAAATCCATAATTCTTGCGATGTCCAAGTCTTGAGGGCAGCGGGTTGTACATGCCTGGCAGGAAGCGCACAGCCAGGGTGTTTCAGCTTCGAGTGCGATGTCCTCCTGTCCTAGCTGGATAGCGCGCATGATTTGATTCGGCTGCCAATCAAAATATTTTCCAACCGGGCATCCGCTCGTGCACTTGACACATTGGTAGCACAGGTAAACATTTTGGCCCAGTTCTGCCTCAATCTTGTGTGCTAAGTTAGCGTTAATCCGTAAACCTTCAAGCTCAGGTTGTGCAGTATCGCTCACTACCATCCTCCTCGCAGTCCGTTTTATCCAATAAAGCAACCTTCAAGCTGGCTGTGGTGTCGGTTCCGCGATGACCGGGCGTGGATACAGACCAGCACCCTCGACGATCGGTTTAACCGCCTGCTCCCATTCGATAGCCATGATATGTACACCGGCAACCCCTTCAAGTTCCTGGAGCTGCTGGATCAACTCGATGCAGATCTGGATACCGGTTTCTTTCCAGGCTTCGGAGCGGGCTTTCTTATCTTCTTTGGTCAAATCATCTTTGCTGATACTTGCCCAGGGAGCACCCGCGGCGGTCATGCGGTCGATCATTTCATCTGGGATGAGAATACCGGGTACGTTGTTCTTCATGTAGCGAGCCATACTGGGGCTCTTCAAAGGTCCAACTCCTGCCAGGATAGCAGTCTGTTCATGCAGACCGAGCTTGCGGACTTTTTCCATGAAGACCTTGAAGGCTTCAAGATCGTAAATCAGCTGGGTTTGGATGAAGTCTGCCCCAGCCTTGACTTTTTTTCCTAAGCGGTAAGGTCGAAACTCCAGCGGGTCGCCGAAAGGCGCAGAGGCGGCACCGATGAAAAATCGCGGCTCAAGGCCTTTCATTTTATCGCCGCACTGGAAAATACACTCATCACGCATATCCGCTACCATTTTAATTTGCTGTACTGAATCGATATCAAACACATTCTTCGATGTAGGATGATTTCCAAATGATTGGTGGTCTCCGGTGAGGCAAAGCAGATTTCGCATACCCAACGCATAGGCACCCAATAAGTCACTTTGAATCGCCAGACGGTTGCGGTCTCTACAGGTCATCTGGATGATGGGTTCCAGTCCTTCCTGAACTACGAGAGCTCCAGCACCAATACTGGACATACGTACGATTGCTGTCTGGTTGTCCGTGATATTTACCGCATCGCAGTAGCCACGCAGCAAAGCTGCCTTCTTACTGATTACTTCGCGGTCTGCATTCTGCGGAGGCCCCAACTCTCCAGTTACAGCAAAGTGACCAGCATGAAGTACGCGTTCCAGATTAGATCCTACTGAATACCCATTTGAGCTAGGATTGGTTGTCATCTTTTACTCCTCCTCGCTGGCCAAGCGAAGATCTTCCCTGATGATTTTTCGGGGTCCACCGTCACGAGAAGTTTGCCAATTCTTTGGGGGCTGTATGTCCATCAGGACTTCAAGTCTGTCCATACTTTCCAAGCGATCGTAAATTAATTGCCATGCGCAATCCGTATCAGGGTTGATCTCACAGTGTCCATCTTCTGAACCACCACATGGTCCGTTGAGGAGTGATTTGGAGCAGCGCGCAATCGGGCAAATGCCGCCGGTCAATCCGAGGATGCAATCCCCACAAGCTGCACAGCGTTCTGTCCATACGCCTTGTTCTTGAGGTAAACCCAGGAAGGTCGTATTCAGACCAGGCACCACCCAGGTGTCGGGAAAATGTTCGGCAATCGCTTGGACGCCGATCCCACAGCCGAGCGACAGCACGAGATCAACATCTGCAACCTGGTCTCTAATCGTATCCAGGTATTCCCATTCACATTGGCGCTGGACTGTCACATCACTGACCTTGCGCGCCATCCCGTCTAACTTGGATGACATGCGCAAGGAGGCAGACAAAATTGCAGCTTCGCGTTCACCACCTGCGAAGCATACGGTGACACAAGTCCCGCAGCCGACGACAAGCACGTTGCCTGAGCTCCCTATCAATGACTTTATTTCATCCAGTGATTTCTGTTCTGCAACAATCATATCAGTCGCTCCTCTAAAAGTAAGATCATCAAACCCAAATTACTCATAATTGCAATATTTCGTAATTCCTTATCCTTGGAACCCATACCTGTGTGGATATTTCTATACAGTTTTCAGCTCAGCTCCCGTTCAGTTTTAATGGATTAAGTCCAAGTTTCTTGATATCATCGAACATCTCGGTGGTTGAAAGGGCAAAATGGCTTCCCATGGCTGATGATAAGTTCACCATCCGGATCCGCTCCGCTCCTAATCCAATCTCTTCCAGCAATTTTTGAACATATTCAACTCGCCTCCGGGCATTGAGATTACCTTCCAGGTAATGGCAATCGCCCTCCAGTCAACCTGCCACCATCACACCATCCGCACCATCCTCAAAAGCTCGCAGTACATAAAGCACATCCAGCTTTCCCGAGCAAGGCAATTCGATCACCTTGATCGATTGCGGGTAATCAAGCCGCATCGAGCCAGCCAGGTCAGCGGCTGCATAAGCGCAGTAGTGGCAGCAGAAAGCGACGATTTCAGGCTGAAATTCTTGTTCACTCATTTTGCGACCTCGATGCTTGTCAGCGGCACAAAGCCGGTGTGACCAGGTTCTATGTCAAACATAGCATCCAGCTTGGCAAGAGTTTGAATGTCTTTATAGTGCAGCAGCTGGATAGCCCTGGCAGGACACTCTGAGACGCAAATGCCGCATCCGTGACAGATCGCGGGTTCGATGAAGGCAGCTCCCACGATGTTTCCAACACCGGTGAAATTTCCAGTCACCTGGGGGACATCATAAGGGCAGATGCGCACACATGTCAAGCAGCCAACGCAGGCCTGGGGGTCGACCAATGCAACGCGAGCATTGGTCTGGATGGTTTCCTGAGAAAGAATGCTGGCCGAACGCGAAGCCGCCGCCTGGGCTTGAGCGATCGACTCGTCCAGGAATTTTGGATAATGAGCCAGGCCTGCCATGAAGATTCCGTCGGCGGCAAAATCAACAGGTCGCAGTTTAACATGTGCCTCGAGGAAGAAGCCATCCATATTTAATGATAATTTCAGCTGGCTGGCGAGTTCACGCGTGCCAGGAGGAGGAATGACAGGTGTGCTCAGGACCACGTAATCTGTTTCGATCTCCACCTCTTTGCCCAGAAGCGGTTCCCAAACTTTAACGCGCAAAGGCTGCCTGCCCTTCGCCCCTGGTGAGCGATCTGGAATGAGGACATCCGGTTTGCGATCAAATTCGTAATGGAAAAATAGGACACCCGCCTTTCTGGCCTGAGTGTAAAGCCTTTCCTTGAATCCATACGTACGGATATCCCGGTAAATGATGCTCACATCTGCATCAGGATTTCTCTCTTTGATTTTCAGTGCATTCTTCAAGGCAGTTGTGCAGCAGATCCGGCTGCAGTATTTTTCTGCGGGACCAATACACTGCACCATGACAGCTGATTCGATTACTGGAGCTTGATCATCTTGGGCAAGGATATTCTCAAACTCCAATTGGGTCACAATGCGGTCATCCTGCCCATAGCCGTATTCAGTGCCCTTATATTCAATACCACCAGTAGCCACAATCGTCACACCATGGTCAACCTGGGAGATGTCTCCATTCGATTTGATCAGCGATTCGAAATTACCCTTGAACCCGCTCGTGTTGACCAGCTCGGAGTTCATATAGGTGGTGATCAAGGGGTGTGAGGTCACCTTTTCAATGATCTGGGCGAGAAATTCATGCGGGGAAATCTGGTCTCCGCTATCCGTGGGGAGAAAATATTGCAGATTGCGCAGGTTGCCACCTAAGACTGGCTCGCGTTCAATAATGTGCACAGGAAATCCCTGATCGGCGAGAGTAAGAGCTGCTGTCATTCCCGCTGCCCCACCACCAACGATCAAAGCGCTGTGGTTTACCTGAACTTCTGTGGTTTTCAGTGGTTCCAGCTGTGCAGCGCGAGCAATCGCCATTCGGACTAGGGTTTTCGCTTTTTCTGTTGCACCTTGCCAATCATTGGAGTGCACCCAGGAACACTGGTTGCGAATGTTCGCCATTTCGAAGAGATGTGGGTTTAGCCCAGCATGTCGCAAAGCATCCTGGAAGAGTGGTTCGTGAGTTAATGGTGTGCATGAAGCAACCACAACCCGGTTTAAATCGCGATGGATCACTTCCTCGATGATGTGGGCGATAGTATCCTGGGAGCAGGTATAGAGATTATCTTCCGCAAAGACTACCCCTGGCAGTGAACTGGCATACTCAGCAACGGAGGGCACATCCAGATAGCCACCAATATTACTGCCGCAGTGGCAGACAAAGACACCAATGCGTGGCTCTTGATCAGCCAGGTCTTTTTCAGATGGGTAATGGGGGAACTTTGCCAGGCTGAAACGGGCTGGAGCCAACAGCTGCGCGGCTGCTGCCGCTGTTCCGCTTGCTTCAATCACCGTTTCGGGGATGTCCTTTGGCTCGCGGAAAGGTCCAGCTACATATATGCCTTCCTGGCTGGTTTGCAATGGGTCAAAAAGTGTTGTATGGCAGAAGCCATATTCATCCAGTTCAACCCCTAAATTTTTGGCAAGTAGTTTAACTGAATCAGAGATCTCCATACCCACCGATAATACGACCAGGTCGAATTCCCCTTCGAGAGTATCGGCTTGTTCTTCAAATGGAGCAGCATAGCGAACTTTG
>DATKXE010000083.1:0-5126 GCA_035529195.1 Anaerolineales bacterium | reverse complement strand
CGAACTATCCCAGAGATTCCCCACCAAGCCCATCGAGCAGCTGCCTGAAGATTACCCACAGGTGGATGTCACCCAATTCGGTCGCGGTATATCCAAGAAACACCTTACTTACTATGGGTTCGTATACAATGGCATCAATTACGTCAGCAGCTGTCCTACCCGCTACGGAGAATACGCCTATTGCGAATATCTGCGTGCTCCCTCGTATTCGACAGCCAAATCAACTTTTCCAAGCTTAGCTCTCATGCGCCTGGCGCAAAAGCATGATCCCGGGGTAGCAGACCTGTTGATTAAAGATTTTGTTCCGGAGTACGCAGATAGCCCTGGTGATTGGAGCAGGGTTACATTTGATCACACCCTCGACATGGCGACAGGAAATTTCCGCTCATCCGGATACATGGATGATGAAGAGAATTTTGATACCGATCCGTTTTGGAATGAAGAATACTATGCTGAGAGGATAGCAGCTGCCTTTAATTGGCCTCAAGGGGCTGAACCAGGATCACAATGGGTCTACCGCACGTTCGATACCTTTATCGTCACTCAGGCTCTGCATAATTACCTGCAAACCATAGAAGGATCACAAGCGGATATCTTTGATTTCCTTGTCGATGAGGTGTTTATCCCTATCCAGATCGCCCCGGGGGCGCACACCACACTGAGAACCAGGGACGATAATTGGCAGGGGCAGCCTTATGGTGGCTATGGCTTGTGGTGGATCCAGGATGATATCGCGAAGATCACGAATTTTCTCAATGTCGATAGAGGTATGGTGAATGGTGAACAGCTGCTCCACCCGGATTATTTAGCAGCTGCTCTGCAGTTCGATCCTGAGGATCGCGGCGTTGACATTGATTCAAGATCGAAATACAACAACGCCTTCTGGGCGAGGCTTTATGACCAGCGTGAAGGTTATGATTGTGAGTTCTGGGTCCCGCAGATGTTGGGATACAGCGGGATCGTGATCGTGATGATGCCCAATGGTTCCAGCTATTATTACGCCAGCGATAACCGGGAGTTCACCTGGTTAGAAGCGCTCAAAGAATCAAACAAAATCGCACCCCATTGCGCCCCCTAGATCGGAGTCAATTCCTGAGAATGTTGATCTACTTTACTGATTGGTGAACCAATTTACTTAAATGTCATCCGGCTGAACACAGCCTTCAGGATGCTGGGAAATCGTCCAGGAAATATCCGCTTAAAGAATAAATTCAAAGGTTTTTTCTAATTGTTAAACAAAAAACTGCCCACCAGAATTGATGGGCAGTTTAATAGAACTAGGCAGGAACCCTTCTTGCTCGCTGCCAGGGCCACATACCAACGGTGACATCGCGCCATTGGAAGAATACAAGCGCCAGGATGAAAGCAACCAGGGCCACTCCCAGTAAAACAAGTATGTCGCTGGTCACCGGACCCGTCACAAACAAATCGGCAGTTGCATTGAGGTAATGGAAAAGAAACAACGGTTGAATCGATTCCAGCGTCGAGACTTGCGAGGACAGGTTGCTCCCAAAGTAGCTAACAAGGATAATGACAGCACTGATTAATGCCGCGGTTCGCCTGCGTGGTGCAAACGTACCCAGGAAGAGGCTGATCATACCCACCGCCATCACGAGTGGCCAGGTATATAACAAACCCCAAAAAACATCTGTCCACAGCAGTGTGGTTTCTATCTGGCTTTCAATCGCGAAAAACACAATTGTTGTGGAAATGGCCACCAGCAGCAAGATTAAGAACAGGGAAATCCCCAACGCGAGGGCTTTCACGGTCACAATTTGCCAGCGCGGAATTGGAAGTGCAATCACCAGTTCCAGCTTTCCAGCTTCCTCTTCACCTGCCAGTGTACCTGTACCATCAATCACAGCGTAAATTGCTACAATAATTGGCACAATATTGATGATTGTCGAAGCAAACCACTCTTCAAATGAGCCAAAACTGATTCCCATCGCCTGGTAGATTTCCAGGTCCATAATGCTCTGCAGCCCCTCCAGATCTTTCGCGACCTGGGGATATATACCGATATACATGGCAGGCAGGGCAGAGATTCCTATCGCCCACCCAATGATGGCATTGCGTCGGAAGCGCAGCTCTTGCAGTAATAACCTAAACATGGTTGCCTCCATTCCCCTTGCCGTAGTAAGCCAGGAAAATTTCTTCCAAAGTAACCGGGATGGTATCAATATCCTTGATTCCAAAGGGTACTGCGATTTCCATTACCCGGCTGAGATTTTCACGAATCTCAAGTTGGATTCCTAGCTCATCTCGAACCACCTCTGAAACCCCTTCCAGAGCAAATGCATCCTCTGGAGGTACAGTGTCAAAACTAATCCGCAGCCTTTTGAACTGCTGCCTGATCATCTCCTCCACCCGCTCAGTAGCCACCAGCTGCCCCTCGCGGATGATGCCCACCCTGTCGCAGGCAGTCTGCACCTCGGATAAGATGTGCGAGGAGAAGAATATAGTCGCGCCGTTTTGATTGGCTTCCCGCACAATTTCCATCACTGTCTGCTGTACGAGCGGGTCTAAACCGCTGGTTGGCTCATCCAAAATGAGCAATTCAGGCTTGTTCATAAATGCGGCCACCACGCCGACCTTCTGCCTGTTGCCGCGCGACAGCTCGCGGATTTTGCGGCTGGTATCCAGCCCAATCCGGTCAGCCAGCGATTGCCAGTAATTGGGATCCGTATTGCTTTTCTGCAATGAAAAGTACATCTTGAAAAACTGGCTGGCTTTCATATTTTCATAGAGACTCAGCTCACCAGGGAGATATCCTACCCGGTCCCGCGCGGCGACACCTTCCTTTTGGCAATCTTTCCCAAACATGTACGCTTTTCCTGCAGTGGGGCGAATAACATCCATCAGGACGCGCTGTGTGGTTGTTTTTCCTGATCCATTGGGTCCTAGAAAACCGAAAACTTCTCCCTTCTCGATCTGCAGGTCCACGTTCAAAATCCCCCGGTGGCGACCGTAGTAGACCGAAAGCGCTTCGGTTTCAATTACGTATTCTGCCATTCAATTCTCCTCCATGAACCTCGTTTGAACTCAATCTACCCACTTTTCCAAAATCAATTATACCGGGTAGGATTATTGCATCTCCATCAATTCCCCGCTGTTTCTCACCCTCGCAATGAAAACCATTTCTCGACCAAAATAATCCTCTACTGCAATAGTTTTGTTTCTTCTTCAATGCAGGTAATCAACTATACTTAGATTGAGCGCATACTTTGATTCACAAACCTGAATCTCTGGTTTATTTTCAGATCGATCACTAGCGAGAAAAGGAGCATGCATGACCAGTGAATTCTCGATCGTCATCCTCGGCGCTGGTGGTATGGGCGCTGCCTATGCAAGCAGATTCTATGAAATGGATCCCGCTTGTATCTCGTTCGCAGCCTCTGGTGAAAGATACCAACGGCTCAAATCTGAAGGGCTGGTGGTAAATAAGAAACACTATGAAATTTCTGTCTTATCACCCGATGATCCCAGCCAAGCTGCAAACTTGATAATCGTGGCTCTCAAGCACCAGCATCTTTCAACCGCGCTGTATGATCTCGAGAACCGGGTAGGCGATAATACCGTCTTCTTGTCTATTATGAATGGTCTGGATAGCGAACCCATCATCGGGTCAATTTATGGGGATGACAAAGTCCTGCTGGCAACTGCAGTGGGGATTGACGCGCAGCGAACTGGGAATAACGTCATCTACAGCAAAGGCGGCACCATATTCTTCGGCGAGCCGGAAAACACAACGCTCACAGAGCGGGTTAAAGATATTCAAGGGATACTTGATCGAGCCGGGATTGCCTATCAAACACCCGCGGACATGGTGCGCGTCATGTGGTGGAAATTCATGATCAACGTGGGCATCAACCAGGCATCTGTCGTATTGTCCGCTCCCTATGGAGTTTTCCAGACTTCACAGCATGCTCAACAGATCATGGAATCTGCTATGCGCGAGGTAATTACTGTAGCCAATGCTGCTGGTGTGAATTTGGTGGAAAAAGATATTGAAAAATGGTACGGATTCATGAACAGCCTTGATCCTAAGGGGAAAACATCCATGCTGCAGGATATCGAGGCCGGTCGCACAACTGAGGTCGATATCTTCGGTGGAAAAGTAATTGAGCTTGGGAAAACATACGGCTTCCAAACTCCGATTAATGAAGTCTTATTCCATGCTATCAAAGTAATTGAACAACGTGACAACCGGTAATCACCAGATACCAGAGGAACAGCAACATGAACTGAGTTGGGAAAGATAACATCTATCTACTCAGCTCCAACAGGTTGCTTAACACCAGGATACTGATAATTGATCTCTGGAATGGGATGACTACCTCCCTGCCAGGACCGCAAAATAAATATTTTCAATCCGAACCCAATGAAGGCTCTCGGCTTATTATTTCCCCAGGCAATCTCCAAGGCGCTTTACTCCCTCCTCAATCGCTGCTGAATCATAAAAACAAAAACCCAGGCGCAGGTAATCCTGCATCCCCGCCTGGCTTGAGAATAAGGCACCTTGCCGGAAATCGACCTGGAATTCCTGTGCTCTGCTGCGTAAATCAGCCGCGTCCACTCCAGGAAAATTTACCCAGAAGAAAAAACCACCCTGGGGAAGTGTATATTCAGCCGTGGGGAGATGAGTGCGTAGGGCTGCATCCATGGCAGTTAGGCGCTGAGAATAATCTCTGCGCAGGTTGGTGATATTTTCATCCAATCCACCAGATTCAATCAAACCGCGCACCAGCGCAGATGTATATGGGTTCATGCCACCCCCACTTTCGAGCAGCCCGCTGCTGGATAGTCTTTCAATCACCGCACCGTGCGCCTGGATCCAGCCCAGCCGTAAACCGGGCGCCAGGATCTTCGAGAACGAGTTGACTGAAACGATTTGTTCCACATCCCTGGTGTAAACAGCAAAAGATTCGGGCGGGGATTGTGAGTAAGCTAAGAATTGGTAGGCTTCATCCGCGATTACCAGGAAT
This sequence comes from Anaerolineales bacterium, assembly GCA_035529195.1. GTDB lineage: Bacteria > Chloroflexota > Anaerolineae > Anaerolineales > UBA4823 > PFL25. The sequence continues at coordinate 141 of DATKXE010000083.1, read as the reverse complement.
TTTTCCCGCTGCGCCAATCCCACCAGCTTCTGCCGCCGGTCTTGCGAAAGCGTTCTCCCACTGGGATTCTGGAATACCGGGATGGTATAGATTAATTTCGGCTTGTATTCTGTTAACCTTTGCTCCAGCACATCCAGGCGC
>DATKXE010000082.1:0-7709 GCA_035529195.1 Anaerolineales bacterium | reverse complement strand
GCCAAAGCATGCCCGAAATCAGCCACGACCAGCGCAAACCCGGAAAAGGCACCCGATAAAATGCGGGTTGGCCAATCCCATCCCGGGTGCTTGCTTCCCATGAGCCAGGACATCCCTGCCCATATGGCAAGCAGGTTGAAGAAGAAGCCAGGGGCGACCTCGACTGGAGTATTCAACATGGTTATCATTATGGATGCGCTCTCAACCGGGGGCGCTGCTGCTTCAAGGTGCTGCTGTTCCATATCGATGCCTCTCAATTTGGGTGTCACCAATCAGAATAAAAGACGCTCAAGATGCCAGAAAGGGTTGTCAACTTGAGCGAAGCCCGCTCCCCGCGGGGCGGGACCGAAGGTAAGGTCTGCTCAGGTGATGGAGGAAATCCTTCACTGTGTTCAGAATGACAAATACTCGCATTTCTTTACAACCTGGATAATAATCGCTCCAGTAATAGAATACTCTAACTGGTGAACCTGTCAAGCAGGTTCTGTAGATAGCTCTCCGGAGATCAGACTGCGGGGGAGAGAACAGGTGAGAAGGAATTTCACAGCAGCATACCCTGAAGACCACCGTAATGGTTACTTGGAATGTCAGCTTGACAAAGACCAAATAATTTGCTATTATATCGGAGAACGATATATCGTTGTACGTTATACCGGAGATCGATACAAAAGGTTGGTTAGATGATGAACGATGAGAAGCTAAATAAATACCTGCCCCTAACGGAAGCCACATATTACATCATGCTGACATTGATTGAGCCGCTGCACGGGTATGGAGTGATGCAAAAAGTGGAGCAGATCAGCCAGGGAACCGTTAAGGTGGGACCCGGAACATTGTACGGTGCCTTCTCCTCTTTAGAAAAAGAAGGTTTGATCAGCATGGTCAAAGCGGAGCAGCGCCGTAAAAGCTACCAGCTGACTGAAAAAGGTACCCGTGTAATGGCGAGCCAGATTGAGCGTCTGGAAATCATGGCAGATAATGGTTCAAGGATTAAAGGGCGTTTAATGGGTGCCCTGGAAGATGCAAAATAGAGGAAAAGATGGATAAAACTACCTTACGCAAATTTAAATGGTTCTGGGCCTGGCAGGACGAGGCAGAAGAAAACTGGTTGAGGAAGATGGCCAATGAGGGCTGGCACTTATCCGGGATTGGATTCCCCACAATATACGATTTCAAGTTGGGTGAACCCAAAGATACTGTATATCGCCTGGATTATCGCTCCTATTGGAAAATGGATAAAGAGGATTACCTGCAGCTGTTTCGTGATTCAGGTTGGGAGTGTGTCGATGAAATGGCAGGCTGGCATTACTTCCGCCAGCTGGCTCGACCAGGTGAGGAGCTTGAAATCTATACGGATGCCGAGTCCAAGATCGGTAAGTACCAACGTTTGCTGGCATTTCTGGGGATACTAATGCTGCCGCTGGTTTTCGCCGTTATCAACCTGAGTAAAGCACCCTATGGCTTTGTACCAATTATCCAGGTTTTCAACGCCCTGATATTTGTGCTGTATGTGTACGCGATTATTAGGATCCTGCTCAGGATCAGGCAATTAAAAAGAATATAAGCCAAAGGTGGGTTTGGATAGCCTGCTGTTAAGACGAAACCCCCATGCCACATCGCGGGCGCGAACGATGGCTTGAGAACGATCAGCCACCTGCAGCTTATTAAAAATATTGGACACATGGTTGCGAACTGTCTTCTCACTGATCGATAAGCGGGCAGCGATCCCCTGGCTGTTTAAACCCTGGGCAATTAGATCAAGCACTTCATGTTCACGCAGGGTGAGCTCGGGAAAAACTGGAGCCAGCGCACTCGGTTTGGGAGAAGAAAAAAAGGTCATCAAACGGGCAGCGATATCGGGACCGAACAGGGCTTCACCCTGAGCAACAGCGCGAATCGCACGCAGCATTTCTTCCTGGTCCGCGCCTTTCAATATGTAGCCGCGTGCCCCAGCCCTCATGGCGGCGAAAACTGAGTCGTCGTCCTCATACATGGTGACCACAATCACGCCAATGTCCGGGCTGCTGTTCATAATCTGGCGTGTGGCCTGGATACCGTTGATACCCGGCATCTGGATGTCCATCAGGATCACATCGGGTTGGAGTTCGGCTGCTTTAGCGATCACCTCTGCGCCGGTTTCGGCTTCCCCTACAACCTGGATATCAGGCACCGAGGTAAACAAGGCCCGCAGCCCATCTCTGAGCAAAGTGCGATCATCGGCGATGATGACCTGGATCGTGTTAATGACTATACTCCTTCTACGCCATCATTATAAGCCAGCTCTAAGGGCAGTTGGGCCAAGACCTGTGTACTCCCACCAGGTTTGGTGATAATGGTGCAGGTGCCGCCCAGTTCAGCTGCCCTTTCAATCATCGAGCTGATTCCAACCCCGGGTTTAAGAGACTCTGGCAGCCCACGGTCGTTGTCAACAATTTCTACCTCAAGCCACCCGTTTGCTTCAAGGCGCAAATTGCAGCGGCTGGCACTGGCATGATGGGTGACATTGGTGAGGGCTTCCAAGACGATGCGGTAAGCGGCAACTTCGATCGCAGCAGGTAATTCTGGCAGTTCTTCTGGTGTTTCCAGGACAATATCCAGGCCCCCTGGCCGCCCTAAAGCGGTGACGTGTTCCTGGATGGCAGGCACCAGGCCGAGCTGGTCGAGAGCGGGTGGACGCAGATCGTATGCAATGCGGCGAACATCACCAAGGGTGCGATTTGGTTTGAGCTTTAAGCTGGGAGAGCAATTCACTGACGGCATCCTGATCCTTCCCAAGCAGGTTTTGAGCAGCCTCTACTTTTAAGCCCAAACTGACCAGCTGGGGACCAAGACCATCATGCAAATCCCGACTCAAGCGGCGGCGCTCTTCTTCACGAGCGGTCACAATGCGTTCACGGGAGCGCTGCAAGTTTTCGGTCAGCTGGACGGCGTTGGCTGCCACGCCGACATGCCTGGCGATATCTGCCAACAGATCTTTCTCTGCCGGGTTGAATGATTCGCCGTCAGCTTCTGGCAGCTGAAGCCCTCGCGCCCTCAAACTCAACGTGATCTAAGGGTGCTGGACCCTATGAAGGTGTGTATTCTGGGGTCTTGTACTTCGATAACAACAGGTGCGCCCCAATCGCGCTCCATCCCCGGTCTGCTTCAGCGAATGGTTGATCAGAAGCATTTTGGGAGAATTAATAAACTGCATCTTAAGAGTACCTAGCTGTGACTAATACAAGCCAATCCTCACGCAATTCGTCGACCTCGCCTGTAAACCAGACATACAAAACTTCATTTCCGATTTCATATACCCATTCTTCAATCACAATACCAGCAAGTACAAGTTTTACTAAACTTCTTGTGGTCCAAAGAGTGGCTCATTGGGAAGTATGAACCCTTGGGTCTGATCTGGTTCTCCAAACGATGCGTAATCCTGAGGCAGCGCCTACGTTGGGGTTGGGGGATTGTCCAGGTGTTTGAATGGTATCTGCTGAACAAGCGCAAGCTATGAGCCCGTTCCATTCTCTTGTATCGCAAGGTAGAGTCTTTTAATGCCTCAGCTTCTGGTTTGTACCTATAATGGACCTGCTTGCCTGGGTCCTCACACTCGCTGCGCTTCTGACAAGATTGGAGATCCACAACATCTTTCATCCAGGGCCTCATATCATTCAGCTACTTGCCGATTTTCATCGTCGGCGTCCATAGCAAGTACCCTCTGTGGAAATCCAGGCCTTGCTCTACCACCTGCTTAAGTAATTCAGTTAATAAGTTAAAATCATCCTGGTAGGTAATGGTGTAACTCCTTTTTGGTGTCGTAACCTTTAGGATATACTTGACCTACCATTCTTTGATATCTAATTTTCACAGAAAGCAATTTGCACTAACTTTTCCTACCTACCTGAACACGCCGTTTATAAATCCACATATGCTACATGATCGTATATATAATATAGGATTTACCTACCCTGAGCATCAATAGATTGGAATATTCTTAAAACGATTGCATTCTGTCCCCTGGACGAAGCTCACGATCCTAGCAATTGGCATCTTTCTAGCTCTTGCCGTACACCTCAGCCTGCTTACCTGATGTTTCAGGTTGTGCGCCTGAAATACCCGAATGGTCCAGCACCAATTTTCACCTCCTTTCATGGAGTAATTGTGATTTCGGATTGGAAATTAACCTAGTAAAACATCACAAATTCAGTCATAATACGTCATATTAGTTAATTATCGAGATTGCTAGTAAATGAAAGAGGCCCAACAATTGCTTGTCCAATTCTCAAATCGTAATCGAGAGGTATTCGCCTCGGCAGCATCCCGGGTCGACTGGCGCGGGCTGGCTTCTTTTGGGTTGCCGTTTTGTATATATCTCCTTACTCTAGCCCCTACCATATATAACCTCGATAGTGCTGAGATGACCACAGCAGCGTCCACAGGCGGATTAATGCGCGCTACGGGCTACCCACTTTATCTCACCCTGGGGTACATGTGGTCAAAGATCCCCTTTGGAGATGTTGGCTACCGCATGAATTTGCTTTCGGCAATATTTGGTGCACTGACGATTTTCCTGGCGGAGCGCATCCTGCGGCGATGGCGGTTGGTCGGTTGGGCAACTTTTGGCGCATTAGGGTTGCTGGCGACTTCGACTTTCTTTTGGGGATTATCCCTGGTGGCTGAAGTATACACATTGCACACCGCGTTGATGGCTGGCTTGATCCTGGCCTTGTTGCACTGGAGCGATTCGCCAACCCCACGGCGTATGTTCGTGATCGGACTGTTGGGTGGCATGGGGATGAGCCACCATGCGGCGATGGTGTTATTAATTCCGGGCAGCTTATTCTATGTTCTAAGCACTCACGCCAAAAAAGCCCTTGCACCACGGTCTATGTTGGCGTTCAGCCTGGCTGCGTTGGTGGGACTGAGCTTTTACCTGTACTTGCCGCTGCGTTATCTGGCTCAACCAGTCTTTAATTACGCCGGCACCTTCGACACGGGCTTAAATTTTCACCCAATCGATCTGACCACTCTGGAAGGTCTGTGGTGGTTGATCTCGGGGCGCGCCTTTAACAACGTGATGATGGCCTACAATAGTTTAGGGTTGTGGCACGAAACACAGAAGTATCTGATCCAACTGAGCCGCGCTTTCTTTGGCTTCGGAATTGGGCCAGGTCTCCTGGGAATGATTTTGCTTTTCCGGAGGAACTGGCATGAAGGCGGAATGCTTGGATTGATGTTTTTATTAAATGCCGGGTTTTATATCAACTACCAGGTGATAGATAAAGACACCATGTATCTTCCGACCTATTTGATATGGGCATTGTGGATTGGATATGGTTTCCAAGAACTGCTGGTATGGGTAAAGCAAGTTGATTCTGTGGGCATCCGCATGCTGAGTTTGAGGATATCTTCAATTTTGATATTGAGTATTGTCTTGTTTTCCCTGGTATGGAACTGGCGCATTGCCGATCTATCAGAGGACTGGACTAGCCGCTTGCAGGGTGAGACAATCTTGCAAAAAGCGGAACAGGGTGCGTTGGTTTTTGGTTGGTGGGACGTTGTGCCTGTGATTCACTATCTTCAATTAGTAGAGGGTTTGCGACCTGATGTTCAGGCAATCAATCGCTTTTTAATTGCCCCCAATGATATGATGAGCACCATAGAAAAGGAGGTGAGAGACAGGCCGATCTATATTGATAATGTGCCCAACGAGTTGTATGCAACTATGTCAGCCGAATCCATAGGTCCGGTATATCGGTTAACGGCCAACCAGTGCGTGAACACACGAAGTCAAAACTCCCAGGAGCAACTCCCCATGCAATTGACGCGCTGCGTTGATGGGATTCTGTACCGTGATGGATGGCTTCCCTGAATTAGTGATAAGGATCGAACCCGAATGCAAAGGAGATATTTATGAAAAAAATTGCACGATTAATATTCGCCCTGTTGATACTTTTATCCGGGGCAACCCTTGTACTTGCGAAGGGGTTACCCAACCAGGGTTTCACCTGGCAGCTCTATGCCGACGCATACGAGATGGTTAAGGTTTTCTTTCCTCTTATCCTCAAATAAAGGGAAAGAATGGATTCACAAGCGACCTCGCTCGTTTGTGAATCCATTCCACCCTCTCATAACAAATATGCTTATTGACTGATACCTGGAGGACCAATCACACCAGGATTGAGAAAAGACCTTAGTAAGTTTCGAGCCATGCGCTGGATCTGGATGCCTCTTCTGGCTTTCATAATTACGCGCCTGGGAATTGCATTTGTGGCTTACTTTTCCACCCCCATCCTGGCAGATTCAACCGTTCCACCATACCATTTGCGGCCGGATAATACCTTGATTGATGTATTTGCCAGCCGCTGGGATACCGGTTTTTATACGTCAATTGCAGACCAAGGATATCGGATCCAGGGGATTGAATTCCCCTCGGTGGCATTCTTTCCGCTCCTGCCGGTTCTCATACGGGTGATTCGCCTGCTCACCGGGGATACTTTGTTGTCTGGCTTGTTGGTCGCCAACGCGGCACTGTTAGCCGCGGTCATGCTGCTGCATCTTCTGGCAGCAGATGAGTACAACCAACCCACCGCTGACCGGGCTGTCTGGTACCTGTTAATCTTTCCCGCATCATTTTTTGGATCTGCTATCTACAGCGAATCGCTTTTCTTGCTTCTTAGCATCGCCTCTTTATACCTTGCACGAAAAAGTCGCTGGTGGGCGGCTGGGGTGGCGAGCATCCTGGGGGCAATGACTCGCTTTATCGGAATCCTGTTGGCGCCGCTTTTGGTGGTTGAGTGGTGGCAGCAGCGCAAGCAGTACCGGGAGGCGCCCGATACTATTGACGATCAGAAACCAGCAGCTAGGCAGAAACTTCCAGATTGGACAGATCTGGTCGCCGCCTCGCTGGCACCCATCGGCACGCTGGCGTATATGATATATTTGGCGCGACAATTTGGGGACCCCCTGGCATTTTTACACGCTTCAAACGCCTGGGGGCGTACACCCGCTAATTTGCTGGCGACCCTGACGGAACTGCTGGTGCGCCCCCCGCAGGGATGGCTGAGCGCGCTATCAGCAGGTGCGCTGCCATTGGATAACTGGTTGGATTTATGCTTTGTAATCTTCTTTGTCGTTTTGGGCATTGTCCTGCTGGTTCAAAAGCGTTGGAGCGAGAGCATTTTCGTCATCCTCGGTGCGCTTCTGCCGTTCAGCTCTGGACTGTTGATGAGCCAGCGGCGGTATATGTGGGTGCTATTTCCAGCTTTCATCCTGCTGGCACGGTGGGGCAGGAATCCCTGGGTGGACAGGATAATTTTTGTTGTTTCTTTATTGCTGTTGGGTCTCTTTACAGCGATGTTTGCCAACTGGTATTGGGTGGGATAAACCTGCAAATTTCGGGGGGTTGGGCGGCAGTTAGCCGAATAGACACATTTTAGAGAAAAATTGTCCCATTGTCATGGGGCAGATGTCCCTTTCCACCGGGAAGTTTTTCAGCCTGGAGGGATTGAACTAATATTCACCGGATTTCCCCAACCATTTCATAATTTTTTCACAACCTCCTGGCATACTGAAGGTACAAGAGAGCGGCAATCTAGCGCTCAAAAATATATTTCATGGAGGTATGCTATGTATCGTGGACGTATTGTGGCCCGAATACTGCTAGCAGTTCTTCTGGTAGCTGTTATTGTGGGCGGTGGAATGGTTGCCTACCGGGCGGGATGGGC
>DATKXE010000081.1:0-2647 GCA_035529195.1 Anaerolineales bacterium | reverse complement strand
TGTTGCGGCTCGATAATGTCCAGCCAGCATCGGGACACGATCTGGTTCATTCAGTCGATGAGCTTCGCATGTTGGTCGCTGCCAGCACCGAGGTAGGAGTGTTCCAAGAAGAAGAAAGCGAGATGCTGCATGCCATTTTCGATTTTGGTGAAATGGTCGTGCGGCGGGTGATGATCCCTCGCACTGAAATAATCGCCGTTGAAGCCGATACCCGCTTGGGTGATATCATCGATCTGATCACGCTGTCCACATACACAAAATTCCCGGTATATGACGATGATCTTGACAATATTATTGGGATCGTGCACATCAAGGACCTGCTGTCAGCCATGCAGTCCAGGGATTGTACTGAAAGTGTGGCCCGTGAAATCGTCCACAAACCAGTGTACGTTCCTGAAACTGCATCGGTCAATACGGTGTTGCGCCTCTTCCGGGATAAGCGCCAGCATATAGCCATCGTACTGGATGAATATGGTGGCACGGCTGGTCTGGTTACGCTTGAAGATTTGTTGGAGGAGATCGTTGGAGAGGTCAGCGATCCGTTCGATAGTGTCAACCCCGAGTTTGAGACATTACCGGATGGCTCGGTGCTCATCGATGGCTTGACCCAGATCGAGGATGTAAATGAACAACTGGGTCTGGAATTGCAGGAACCCGACTATGACACCATAGCTGGTTATGTGATGAGTAAGCTGGGGCGTGTGCCTCGCCTGCATGATGTTGTTGAAGGAGATAACGTACGCATAAGAGTTGAGGAGATGGATGGTATGCGTGTTTCTCGCATCTCATTATCACTGCTAGATTCATCTTCTGCATGACTACTTTCTTAGAGATCGCCGTCAATGTCCCCCAGGTAACGGGTGTGTTTCACTATCACCTGCCGCATGAGCTTGAAGGCAGCCTGGATGTCGGGCATCTGGTTGTTGTACCGTTTGGCAAGCAGACAGTCCAGGGGGTTGTACTGCGTTTCATTGAGCATCCCGAGGTAGCGAAAACGCGTCCAGTTATCGACCTGGTCGATCCGGATGCTGTGTTGACCTACGAACAGCTTGAACTCGCCCGCTACATGTCCAACGAATACCTGGCGCCGCTGGCTTCCTGCATTGGATTGATGCTGCCTGCCGGTTTGATGCAGCAGAGCGATGTGCTGTATTCGCTTCAGGCAGAGGAAGCTGACGACCTTACGGATACACAGGCTCGCTTATGGAGTTTATTAAAGCGCCGCGGCTCACTGCGCGGGGCACAAATTGACCACGGTCTGAGACACGTAAACTGGCGTGCCAGCGTGCGTTCGTTAGTACGGCGCGGCTTAGTGACCACTCAGTCCGTACTGCCCCCGCCCAAGGTGCGACCCAAACTAGTGCGCACGGCGCAGCTAGCCTGCCCGCCGGAAACTGCCCTGGAATCCCTGCCAGACCTGGGGAGGCATGGAACCAAGGCATTGGCGCGCCGGGGGGCTATGCTGCGTTTTTTGATCCGTGAGCCGGGACCGGTTGATGTCACCTGGGTATACGCGGAAAGTGGGGGCAATTTAGCGGACTTGCGCTACTTGAACGAGCGTGGTCTTGTGCTCCTGGGGGAAAGCGAAATCTGGCGCGACCCATTGGGACAGGTCGAAGTTCTTCCGGATGAAGCGCCTGCGCTGACGAAGGACCAGCGCTCTGTGTGGCTGGAAGTGCAGCGCATTCTTCGAGAGTCTCAAGCTATGGGAGGCGTCCAACCGGTTCTAATTCATGGTGTTACCGGTTCTGGAAAAACAGAGATTTACTTGACAGCAGTGCAGGAAGTTCTGGGAATGGGTAAGCAAGCGATCATACTGGTACCGGAAATTTCGCTTACACCTCAAACGGTGCACCGCTTCGTGAGCCGCTTCCCGGGTCGGGTAGGGTTGATTCATTCTGGTCTTTCTCCAGGTGAGCGCTACGATACCTGGAGACGGGCGCGTTCAGGGGCATTAAGCGTAGTTGTAGGTCCGCGCAGCGCCTTATTTGTGCCCTTTTCCAGGCTGGGGATCATCGTTGTGGATGAGAGTCACGACGATTCGTATTATCAATCAGAACCGCAGCCGCATTACCACGCCCGGCAGGTGGGGGTGGCTTACGCACATTTATGCGGCGCAGTTTGCCTGTTGGGATCAGCAACACCTGATGTGACGAGTATTTATCGCTGCCAGAGGAAGGAATGGCGCTATCTGAAATTACCATCCCGCATCCTTGCTCACCGTAAAGTGGTTCAATCCCAGATTTCACGAACCGGAGCTACCGAACCGCGTTTCCGTCCTCTTGAAGCCCAGGCTGATGCAGCAGATTTACCACCGGTGACGGTTGTGGATATGCGCGCCGAATTACAAGCCGGCAACCGCTCAATTTTCAGCCGCGCCCTGCAAGTTTCCTTAGAGCGGACATTGGATCAAAATCAGCAGGCTATCTTATTCCTGAACCGGCGCGGCACAGCTACTTACATATTTTGTCGCGATTGCGGGCATACATTAAAGTGTCCGCGCTGCGACCTCCCATTGACATATCACAACGCCAGGAATGAATTACTTTGTCATTATTGCGGCTACCAGCGAAATTTACCTGATGTATGCCCTGCTTGCGGCAGCCGTCGTATCCGCCACTATGGCACCGGCACTCAACGGGTGGAA
>DATKXE010000080.1:0-10718 GCA_035529195.1 Anaerolineales bacterium | reverse complement strand
GAGTCATACCATAACGGCAAGACAAAAACCCAATCCCCGCGCTCAGTTCTGCCTTGTATCTCAACCGAGATGCCTTCATATAAGCCGAATTTGTACAAGTAAGCCCAACCGGGACCATAGCGGCAATTAGCCTGCGCTACGCTTACATACCCCTCGGGAGGTGGAACTGTCTGGGTAATGGTTGGGGTAAGCGTGACGGAGGGCGCCACAGTTGATGTCGCGGTGTCGGTTAATGTGGGTGTCGCACTTGGGGTTATGGTGCTGGTAGCTATTGGTGTGTATGTGCTTGAGGGTGTTATTGTGCTGGTTGGCAGAACCTTCTCGGTCGGTATTGGGGTGCGAGAGACCTCAAGAGGTTTACAGCCTGACGCAAATAGAAGCAACGCTCCTATTATCAGGGTGCAGAACCTGAATAACAAATCGCGTCTCATTGGATCATTATTTGTATTACTGCCTCTGCTCATCCCATGATCATAACATTGTGAGAAGCGATCTGGATTAACCAAGGAAAGTGTTAATATTTTCTCGGTATTTGGATATACAGCCCACTTCCTACTCCCACCTGCGAATGTGGTAACCAGCCTCCGCCAAGGCCTGGAATTCTTGGCGGCTATCTTCTGAGTTTGGGTCCCAATTGAAAACTCGCAAAAAATGCCGGTTGCGGGTCCCGAAGACCGCCAGAGCTTGCCCGGGAAGATCCAGCAGATTGATGCGCAGATCATTATCCCCGTCCATAATCATCAGCTTTTCCTCAGCCTCCCCTGGTTTCTCCACAGGAGGCTCTGTGGTGGCCTCCATCTCTTGGGATTCAGCACGGCGGACGTGCTGCTCCAATATGATCAGGATTTGATTGTGAAGCGAGCGGTATTCTTTTTGGGCGTTAAGTTGTAAAGCTGTGTGCAAATCATCCGGCAGACGTAGGGAAAATCGTTTCATGACATTATTTTAATGTCAATTTGATGCCATGTCAACGATTTTTTTCAGAGATAGGCTCACAAACTATTATACTTATCAGATGATGCTCTCTTCAAGAAAAAATCCCACACACCAGTGAGGGATTTCTGAATTGCATCGTTGCTTTGAAAGAGATTATTACGCTTCTGTATCCAGCACCTTTACCGGCATCGATTCTAATTTTGCAACCAATTCGCTGAGCACATCAAACCCACCCTGCCAGAATTCGGGCTTACGGATATCAATCCCCGCTTCGTCCAGAATACGGGCAGGAGCATCGGAACCACCCGCAGAAAGGATTTTCATAAAGCGTGGCTTGAATGCGCCACCCTCTACCTGGAACTGCTGATAAAGTGAAAAGACCAGCAGCTGCCCAAATGAATAAGCATAAACATAAAACGGGGTGCCGTAAATATGTGGTATAGAGACCCATTCCCAGCGAAATTCATCACTGAGCTCAACTGAATCTCCAAATTGCTCTTTAAGGTTTTCCATGTAGGCTTCAGAAAGCTCGTCTACAGTTGCCCCTTCATGGGTCATCTCGTGTGCCTGGCGCTCAAAGAGTGCAAAATAAATCTGGCGAATGATCGTTGCATAAGCATCATCTATCTGGCGAAAGAGCATATCCCGGCGAACATCTTCATCCGTTTCCTCTTCTAACAAGCGATCCACCAACAACATTTCTCCGAAAGTTGAGGCGGTTTCTGCAAGCGGGAGAGACGAATGGAAGGTGAATTGCGTATGTTCTTCGGCCAGCATAGAGTGGATGGCATGCCCCAACTCGTGGGCAAGCGTAGCAACATCATTGGCCCTACCCTGGTAGTTTGTCAGCACCCAAGGTGTCAGGCCAGGTTGAACCGAGGCACAGAAAGCGCCGCTCATTTTTCCTTTCCTCACCTCACTGTCCAGGTGCTGGTCATCAAAAACCCGCTTGGCAAGAGTGGCAATGTTGGGATGAAATTCGTCAAATGATTCGAGAACCATGCCAACCGCCTCGGGATACTCGTAAGTCTTTTCGGACTTGACAACGGGAGCATAGACATCGTAGCGGCGGATACGCTCCATCCCTAACCAACGAGCCTTCAAGCGGAAATAGCGTTGGAAGATGGAAATATTCTCCCGGCTGACGTCCAACAGCGTATCGACCACCTCATCAGGGACATCATTCCCCAGGTTGCGCACAGACATCGGGCTGGCAAAATTGCGCAGATCGACATTCTCGTTGCGCCAATCCCGCACCAGGTTCTGGTACATCATACCCAGAATGCCTCCGTCTTCTCCGTAAACCCGGTACAGTTCCTGGTAGGCAGCTGCGCGCAAATCAGGATCATTCTGCTGGACATAAACCATCAGCTCACCGCGGGTCAATTCTTTTTCTTCCCCATCAACCGAGATCCTAAATATATAACGATTGGTGATAGTATCGTAGATCGTATTTACTGCATTAAAGCCAGTAACATCCTTGATGTTGATGATTTTTTCTTCTGGCTCACTGAGCGTGTAGGGCTTGAAATTGCGCATTTCTTCCAACCAGTAGCCGTAAGCACCCGCTTCCTTCATCAGTCGTTCTGCGCTATCATCTGTTAACGATTTCCACCACAAATTGAAAAATAATATCCGGTTTTGAATTTCTGCCCCGAATTGGTCGACTCGCGCCTGGAAGTTTTGAGCGGCCTGGTTTTGGGTATCTTCTGTGTACCACAAGCCTGCAAAGGAACCAATGCGGCTGAGCTGCTGGCTTACTTCTTCCACCTGGTGGATAAATGCTAGAAAATCCGCACTGGAAATGTCCTCACTCAGTTTAGACCGCTGAGCCTCAAATTCCGCTACCTTCGATTCCACCTCATCATAGGCAGCCTTCATCTCCTCGCTGTCGTAATTGGGGAACAGATCGCCAAGACTCCAGCGAGAAATTTTATAGGGCAAACTTGAATAGTTCATTTTCTCTCCATAAAATGTAAACGAATATCGTTTGGGAAACAAATCTTTCCGATTATACCAAGAAGAAAAGGCTGATTCCCCCGATTAAATAGCAAAGCGAACGTGCATCACCTCCCCGTCATTAAGTAAATATTCCTTCCCTTCCAGGCGTAGTTTCCCTTTGGTACGCGCTTCTGCTAAACTCCCCAAAGATAACAGATCGTCCCAGGGGATTACTTCCGCCCGAATAAAACCCTTTTGTAAATCACTGTGAATTGCTCCCGCTGCCTCAAGCGCCTTTGTGCCACGCATGATCGTCCAGGCACGTACCTCATCCTCTCCAATGGTAAAAAATGAGATCTGGTTCAGCATCTCGTACGAGCAGCGGATCACTTTATCCAAACCTGGTTCGGTGATCCCATACTCATCCAAGAATATTTGCGCTTCAGCGTTTGGCAGCTGGCCGATCTCCATCTCCAATTTGCCCTGTATTGAGGCAACCACACAGTGCGAATGGGAATATTCAATCTCCGGGGCATCTTGCCCATCGCCTAAATTAAGCAGTACAGATATGGGTTTTCGGGTCAAAAAGCCATACCCTGCCAAAATGTGTTCCTCTTCGGTGGAAAATTCCAGGTCCCGCAAAGGCTCTTCGGTCGCAAGAAAGTCCTGCATTCGTTCAAATAATGCAATCTCGCGTTCAATCTGGGATTTGTCCCGCCCTCCTCCTTTACGCCGCTCGTCGGCTAAGCGCTCTAATTTCCGTTCGATTGCGATCAGATCGTTTAACAGCAGTTCCGCATCCATAGCCTGGATATCACGCATCGGGTCGACATCGCCTAACGGATGGGGTGCTTCTGGGCTCTCAAAACACCTCACCACATGGATAAACCCTTCCATTTGAGCCATCTGATTGAGCAATGCGCCCGAGATCTCCATACCTGATCCGCTGCCTAATCCTGCGATATCACCGTAGGCAACCTTTGCATAGACCGTCTTTTCCGGTTTGTACAACTCGGAAAGCTGATCCACGCGGGGATCTGGGACATCAACGATGGCTGTGTGGACTTCAAAGCGCCCCCCGCTGGTCACAACAGGCTGATCGCCATGTGTCAATACATTAAATATGGTCGTCTTGCCAGATTGAGGTAATCCAATAATCCCTAAGTGCATAGTACTCCTTTAAATAAGCGCTGGAAGAGAATCGACCATCTGCGAGTGGCGAGTGAAATACTCCTCCCTGAGTAGGTCCATGACGATATTGTCGAAGACCTTCCCATTCTTGAATATCGCCTCGCGTTGGCGGGCAGAGATCTTAAATCCCGATTTTTCCGCCAACCCAACCGCCCTCGGGTTGCCGCTGTGGGTGTACAACCTGATCACCCGTAAACCGAGCTCGTTGAACAAGAATTTCAATAAAGTTTCTTGGGCATCTAAAGCGAAACCAGAGCCCCAGAATTTCACCTCCACCATCAGCCCGATCGTCGCAGACCAGCGGGGCTCCAGACCAGTGTAACTGATCGACCCGGCAAATTCACCCGAGGTGCGAGAGATGATGATGAAGCGCCCTTCCTGGGGATCATAAGAATACTCCCGAGCCTGGAAGCGCTTAATATACATATTATCCGTATAATCTGGCGGCAGGGTCTTGCTCCAGGCTTGGGTTTCGAGATCATTCCGTAAAGCAGTCAGCTGTGGCATATCCTGCGGTTGTTCTTCTCGCAGAATGACTAATTCACCTTCCAGCGGCATAATTCAACCCTCCTGAAGATCGGTATTCCGAACGAAGGATATCCACCAAGATGCCATCATAATATGCGCCTTGACGGAAGCCTTCCCGCCGTGAGCGCCCGCTTTCCTTGAAACCCAACTTCTCAGAAAAAGACCTCCCGGCCTGGTTCCAGCTGGCCATCCAGCCAGATATGCTGTGCGCGGGCGTATTCTCAAACAAGTATTCCATGATCAGCTTGGCAACCTCAGTGCCATAACCCTGGCGCTGGTAAGGGCGAGCAATAACAATTGACATCCAGGGCGCCATGGGATCCCATGACCACTCGAATTCTGCATGTCCAATCAATTCATTCTTATCAGTCTGCTCGATACCCAGATGTGCTTCTCTGCTTTCTTCACCCCATTTCTTGATCAGCGCTTCTACCCGGCTCATGGACAGCGGCACATCACCGGGGAACCCCTGGGGTAGATAACGCCTGCCTCCCAGTTTTGGGTGATTGAGAAAGGCTTTCAATGCTGACAGGTCTTCAGGTTCAAAAGGCCGCAATTTAATTTGTTCGGTTTGAAAATACATGCGAGCCTCCTTTATCTTGACCTCCATTATATATTTAGTTATACTACGCAGGCAAGTAAAATTTAGAGAAGCCGAAGTGGCGGAACAGGCAGACGCGCACGACTCAAACTCGTGTTCCTCCGGGAGTGTGGGTTCGATTCCCACCTTCGGCACAGATGAGACAAAAACCGAACCAAAATAACCTGGTTCGGTTTTTGTCCATGTTGAGGTTTGATAGCA
Source organism: Anaerolineales bacterium (assembly GCA_035529195.1). Taxonomy (GTDB): domain Bacteria; phylum Chloroflexota; class Anaerolineae; order Anaerolineales; family UBA4823; genus PFL25. The sequence goes on along the minus strand of DATKXE010000080.1, from coordinate 5,320 downwards.
AGGGTAAATCTGTTAAACCTACCAACCACCTTACAAGCCCATCCTTACTGTACAATTTTCAAGAGAAATTGATGAAAGAGTGCTAATTTTTTAGAAAAACTCATATGAAATAGCCAAGATTAGCAGTTTCAAGCAAAGATAAGTCAATTGCTGACCTGGTAAGCATAAGCGACCATAAGATATTAGCAATCTGGGCTGCTGACTGTGCCGAGCGTGCGCTTCCCTACTTTGAGAAAACTTACTCCGAAGATAATCGTCCTCGAAAAGCTATCGAAGCAGGGCATGCCTGGGTGCGGGGTAAAATAAAGATGGCCAAAGCACGCAAAGCTGCCTTTGCCTCGCATGCTGCTGCCCGGGAGGCTAATCATGTTTCAGAGGCTTGTTCTGCTGCACGGGCTGCCGGTCACGCAGCTGCATCCGCCCACGTTGCTGGCCATGCGATTTACGCTGCGGTTTATGCGGCTACCGCTGTACGTGATGCCATCGGCTGCATAGATGATGCAGATATTGCCACAGCCAGGGAACGAGATTGGCAGTACCAGCACTTACTTGAATTGAGAGAAAGTCTTTTAGGCTAAAATCTCAACACGTTCTTAATTGATTTCTCCTGCTTTTAAGGCAGAGTGTGGTTCAGAACAGATTCCATGTGGGGCTCAGATTGAACCGATCAAATTCTGTTGCTCGGTATTTTCCATTATCTATACTGTTATTTTGTCCTGTGTGTAATTTTCAAGGGATTTGCGATGCCCAATCATCTGGCAGTTTTATCATGTACATATCCACCTGATCGCTGCCAGATCTCCCCCAATTGCTGGTGAATACAATCTGCGTAAAATCCTGGTTGGCACTGGCATGGGGTTCAGCCCAATAATCGTGTTCAATATTCTCATCATAAACGGAGTGGGTGTGAGCCAAGCGCACCACGCGTCCATCGTGCTTAAGTTCTACCGCAAAGATCTGGTCGTCCATCCAGGTTGAAGACGGCCGAGACCCATTGGATGTTGAAACCAGAACCCAACCGGGCATGCGGAAGGCTCTCCCGGAGAAATGAAAGCCAAGTGCGGAATGACTAAAATCAATGGGCAGGAGTGGGGTGATTTCCCCACTGGAGAGATCCAACATGGAGATATTGTCCTGATCTATATCTTGATAGACGAGAACTTCATTTCCCTGTGCATCCAGCACTGGATCTGAGTGCCCGACAATCCTTAACAGCCCTCTCCCGTTCTCCAGTTTCCGATCGTAAACCATCAGGCCGCAAGGTATATGATCGCTGCCAAGCTGCCCAATCTCGCAATAGTTATCGTAATAAGTAAGAAAATAGTCCCCCATTGGGCTGATGGCAACAGAGTCGATTTCGGAGGGAGGTGTTTCCCGTATGGCAACAATTTGATCTGTCTCAAGATCATAGATCAACAAAGCCACAGTCATCCATGCCTGGTCTTCAGCCATAAGCCCCCAATAACGACCATCAATGGATGGGCTGCCTTCATATTTTGTCCATACTGCGGCTAATCTTTGCCCAGGGAAATCGCCAGCAAACTCGTGCACGATTTGCTGCTGCCCGTTAGATATCCGATACGATATTAGCCGGGTTTCTTGAGTATAGAAGAGCAAGTCTGGATCCTCCGCATCCCAGCGCGGCTCATGCCAAATTGGTATCTGTCCCAGCGGTTGTAAGGAATATGCATCGTATATATACCAATTCCCATCCGTAGTATAAACAATAAGTCGACTCCCATCTGCGTTGAAGGACTGCACACGTGAATATTCATTTTTCATGCCTTTCGATGTGTCGCCCGTGATTAAGTCGGATGAACGATCAGTTACGCGCGCCAAACAGGTTCCAAAAACCAGATCCTGAAAAGGGGCACGATGTGCAGGTTCACCCAAGGTTGGAATCTCCTGAATCTCGAAATTGGTCAAAGGACCAAATTGGGTGTGTTCGCAAGCCCCTTCAAACCATGCATCTCCTTGAATTGAGGGAGATGATACCTGCTCTGGATTTTCAGGTAATGCTTCAGGAATATCCCTTTGAGAAGTAACATCGGTACTTGGCTCTGCTGTATTCCCCGGCGGCATGGAGCACGTTATTGTAACGCTGAGGATTGAAGTCAGAATAAAACCAAAGGTCAATCTAATTATTCGCCTCTTAGTTTCCATGACATACACCGAAATTCTTGCAAAAAAAGTCCGTTTATTGGCCTTAGTTCATACTACTATATTTTTCCAAAATAACCAAAACTCTCAGTTGAATCCTTTCTCGGTACAACGAAGAAAAACCGCCAACATTACGGTGTTTAGCAGTTTCACGGATCAGAAGATATTAACCCAGATTGAATATATGTGTGCTTTACGTACACAGTCTTCAAAATTACCTGCAATTAATCGGACAAACCTGATATCGGCGGGTTAGAAATGTGCTTTCGGACGTGCATTATTGTGGTTTAGCTTATCTGCACTGGAATTTAATTCGCAATAAACAATCATGCACTTTGTCGCCTTACTTGCGGTACATCGCCTCGAACTCATCGTGCGGGGGTACTTGCTCGCCAACGACATAAAGAAAATAGTAGATCCCGGTTGGTCCCATAAATTTGAAATCATTGCGGATCGTATTGAGCGTGGCATCAAAATCTGTTTGGGATCGCAAGTAGTTCTTAAATGAGCCGTGTTATTCATCAAGCGCGATCATCGTCTGGGCATTGCTTACAATCGCATTAAGTTTCCGGTAGTTGCGGATCACCCGCGTGTCTTTGGTCAGCGCATCAATATCGCGTTCATCGAATGCTGCTACCTGGGCAACATCAAAATCGTGAAACGCTTCCCGCGTCCCTGACCACTTTGCTTCCACAACACGCCAGGACATACCTGATTGGAAGACTGCTTTGCTCATCACTTCGAGATAGTCGTTCAACGAGCCGGGTTGGATCTGTTCTGGAGGGGTGCCTGAAGGCATAATTCATTTGTCCTTTCATGAGAATATCGGCCAGGAATGACTCACAAGAGCTATAAGTATACTTTTTTTAGTCTGATTTAAGCATTATGTGCTCAAATAAAGGCGAGATTATTTTTCCCCCCGGAAATAATCTATGATCTTTATTGGCTATTATTAATAGCTTTATGGTAACCTAAGCCGTCGGATAAGTGTGAACTTCAGATCGCCACAAATTATTGACAAGGGATTCTTCTCAATGCCAGACCAATTTTATGTATATATCCTTCTTTGCGCAGATGGGACTTTATATACCGGTTATACCGGGGATCTCTCCAGACGGATAAAGCAGCACCAAGCTGGAGCAATTCCCCGGTCTTATACAAAATCCCGCCGGCCAGTCAAACTTGTTTGGGCTGGAGAATTTAATACCAAGGAAGAAGCCCGCTCCCACGAGCGCAAATTAAAACGCTGGAAGCCCGATCGTAAAGGTAAATTGATTGCCGAGAACCAGGCGCAAACAGACCAGATCAAAGCAGATCAAGGAGTCACAGACTGAAGATTCGTCTCATTTTGCCTGAGAATCTTCCTGGTGGATACCGAACAGCGTACCCCCCACATCTTTAGCATAGGCATTGTAGCCAATGCCAGGGATGGCATGCTTCTCAATGACGATCTCGCCTCCATGTTGTTTTACCTTATCACTATAGGTGTCAATATCCGCTACATCAATTGTATTCACAGTACCGGAAAAAATATTGCCGGACCGGAATAAGGCCCCATTTATGCCAGTCTCATCTGCTTCGCCGGTTTCAACCAGCCAATAATCTTGCGGACCCTCCCACTTTGTAATCTTCCAGTCGAAGACATTTTGGTAAAAGGCAGCTGACTTCTCGGGATCATCAGCAGCGATCTCAAAGTGCACTACTCTAGACATCTTTCCTCCTTCTCATTATTTTTGGCGACATTATTCGGACAATGTTTGCCCGATTATAACACTGGATGCAGTCTCTTGTTTAATCCACAAGAACCACAAATCATAGCGGCTTGTGGCTCTTTACACCCATCTTGTTAAGTTGATTTTAATTAGACCGCCACTGCTGTTTTTTTGGTAAACACATCAAACTGCGGCGGATTTTCAAGGTGCTTCTTAACTGCACATAGCTCTGCTGAGCGAACAAGAGAATCGTGATATTTTTCAGGGAAATCAGGCGGCACCTGGATTTCTAAGTCTATCTTACTGATCATTCGTGTGGTTGGGTCGGTATGAACGCGCTGAACGATGCGAATTCCATTTTCAGACAAACCACGCTGCTTGCAGAAACCCAGAACGTAAATCCCGGCACAGGTGCCGATTGATGACAAGAATACCGCAAAGGGCGTCGGCGCAGAGCCTTCTCCCCCGCCCATCGGTGGTTGGTCCGTGCTCACAGTGTAGGGACCGAAATGAGCATCCACCCGTGAGCCCCCTGGAAAATCAATAACCATTTCCATATTAATTTTATGCCTCCCGTTAGAATTATTCCGTTTCACTCATCCCTTTGATGCAGCCTCTCCTTAAAGGTTACAATTTCGCCGCCAAAAAGGGGAGAAGTTCAGCAGTCCCCACAGAAGCGGATCGGTTAATTACTTGGAGAAAACGCCTGGGAAAAATTAATCTCCAGGAGCTGGCGCAGGGTTGCGGCGTTCCCTTCCGCGCAAGAAGAAAACGTAATACATGATGGTCGATATGGTATACAAGATGATCGTTCCCAGAAAGGGCGGTCCAAAACCATACTGCACCTGCAGGTACCCGCTTATCGTTGGGCTGAATGCCCAGCCAAAACTCCATGCCATGCTTACCAAACTGGCTACAGTTGCGCGGGCAGATGGTTCAACGTGTTCCATCACAAAGGTTTGGTAGATGGGGCTGCTCATGTTCATTAGCGCTAACCGGATGTAATAAGCAAATGCACTCATCCAAAAGATGGGAGAGAAACCCAGGATGATCAGAAAGGGAATTGACAGCGCTTGTGTCACCACAACCAATTGGATTTTTCCCATTCGATCCGCAAGGGGTGGAGCCAACAGCAATCCCAATCCCATTGCCAATGACCCCCAGGCAAACAGCGAACCGATCACCGGATCAGGCTGGTGGTGAGCCTGGCGAAAAAACACGTTCATAAATGGCATGATTAACCCAGCACCAATCGCTGTGACAAGCATGGGGAGAATCATTTTGCCCAACAAGGTTGGATTTTTGGATGCATAGGTTATTGGTGCAAATACTGACTTCTCAGAGACCTTCAATCGTGGTGTGCGCAACAGCATTAAGGGGAGCAGCCCTACAGCAATCGTCAGAGAGACGACCATCAAGGCGCCTGCATATGCCTCACTGCTGACCAC
>DATKXE010000079.1:0-3401 GCA_035529195.1 Anaerolineales bacterium | reverse complement strand
GTTCAAGAAAGAGGGCGACTCCGTCAAGCGCGGCGATGTCCTGTTTTCTGTCGAGTCAGACAAGGCGGTACTGGAAGTGGAAGCTACGGCTCGGGGTTTCTTGCGTAAGATCCTGGTGCAGAAAGAGCAGGTCGTGCCGGTACTTACAGTAGTGGCGCTTATCACCCGCGAAGCGGAAGAGGACATTACTACGTATTCAGAATCCGGCTCTTTGCCTCTGGTAGCCAAGCCTACCGAAAATGAGGTTAAAGCCGAACCAGCAGCTGCCAGTTTTGATGGAGTAGAAGAAGCCACGCGGTCAGCCAGCCCCCAAAGGATTTTTGTTTCCCCTCGGGCGCGCAGGGCAGCAAATGAGAAGGGAGTAGACTTAACACAGGTTCCCGGTACAGGTCCCGGTGGTCGTGTCGTTGAGCAGGACGTATTGAGCTTCATCGTTTCGCGACCCAAGGTAACGCCGGTGGCCGCCAGAGCTGCGGAGGACCTGGGCGTAGACCTGGCCACTGTTAGCGGAACCGGTTTCAATGGGCGGATCATGAAAGAGGATGTAGTGGCTGTTACTGCCCAGTTCCCTGACCCTGCTCCTCTTGGGCTGGCAGAAACTCCCACTGCCGAAAGCGTACCTGTAACTGGTCTGCGGCGTATCATTGCCGAACGCATGGCGGCCAGCAACACGCAAACGGCCCCAGTGACCCTGGTCACCGAGGCCGATGCAACCGCATTTGTCGCAGCGCGTGAGCAGCTTAAGGCCACGGTCTCGGATGAGTGGGGCTTTGCACCTGGATACAATGACCTCCTTGGTCTCATCGTCTCCAGGGCACTGCGCGAGTTCCCCTACATGAACGCCCGCCTGAGTGCAGATGGAACAACTATCGAACGATTAACCTACGTCAACTTGGGGATGGCTGTCGATACTGAGCGGGGTTTGTTGGTGCCGGTCATCCGGGATGCTGATCAAAAGGGCTTGCGCGAATTCGGAACCGAGTTTCGCGCATTGGTGGAACTGGCGCGCGTGGGCAAATCACTGCCCGACGACTTGGCTGGTGGGACGTTCACGATTACCAATCTGGGCATGTTCGACATTGATGCCTTCACGCCCATCATCAACCTGCCAGAGGCAGCTATCCTGGGCGTGGGGCGCATCCAATCGAAAGCGGTTTTCAAGGATGGTGAGCTTGTGGAGCTGCAAATGTGGACGCTGAGCATGACCTTTGACCATCGCTTGGTAGATGGTGGACCAGCGGCGCGATTCTTACAGCGCATCAAACAATTGGTCGAGAATCCCTATCTGTTATTGGGGTAGACTGTAAAGACAGGGAATAATAGGAGTAGCCTACGAGGGTTGGTCTCCTGAAGGTGCCGCTGCCGAAGTACAAGCAGATTTACAGGAGCAAGTAGATTTAGTGCACGCAAAACAATAACAACATAATAGATAAGAACAGCTTTGAGAAAGCTGTTTTTTCTGTCTTCTCCTTAAAGGGCTGGTGCGAATTCGCACCAGCCCGTCCTATTGTGGAATCCTTAAAGATTCACAAGTGGTTTTAAGAATATTTCCCCAAAATATCCCACCACGTTATGTCCCTCGCATTGATTGACCTTTTTTCAGCAACCACCCTACCAGAATAATTACTTTTTCTGCATATCAAACACCAAATTGCTTCAATCCTCAGAGTATCATTGTCCCGGAAAAATTCTGGAGTAAACACTCTACCAATAACAACTTTGACTTGTATTGTATATTTAAGTTTCACCTAAGCCAATAATATAGTAATCTGAATGGATTCGACCCCATAATCCTCTCTGGGTCTTGGGGATGTGTTTCAGGGCAACTTAGGTAATTCTTATGAGGTCCTTTATTCGTTATCGTTCATGAATTCAATTCAACGAATATGTCCCTTAGATTGGTATAAAGTTGGCTGTAGACATTATAGCGATTCCTATATATATCGGCATTTGCTTCATCCGGGTATGTATTGATTGTTGGTTCCAACCATGCGTTAATTTCCCCGAATTCAGAGAAATCTCCCACCCCTAATGCGGTCAGAAAAGCTGCACCAAGAGATGTCCCTTCACTAGACGGGCGCCATCGAATAGGAACACCTAATACATCAGCAAAAATTTGTCGCCACAAGGCACTACGTGCTCCGCCATTTATGGCGATAATTTCTTTAATTTGGCTTCCCATCTCAACGCTAACATCCATCATTTGTTGATAAGCGAAAGCAACACCCTCCAAAACAGCCCTGAAGAGATGACCTCGCTTATGCGTCGAAGACAAGCCGATAAACACGCCACGCGCTCTTGCATCCCAGACAGGGGTCCTTTCACCCATGAGATATGGAAGGAAGATAAGGCCTTCAGCTCCAGGTGGCATTTGTGCGGCTTCGCCTTCCAATGATGCCAATAAGTTAGGATCGTCAATGCCCAACATTTCCCTAAACCACTGAACTGAACCACCTGCCAGAACACCACCCAGGCTGAGACTTTCACCAGTAAGATGAATGGTGTTAATCAATCGAGTATCATAAGATTTAGTCTTTGGAATCAATAGATTGCCCCCAGTTCCCAACATCATAGCTGCCTTCCCTTCATGGAATACACCAGCTCCTAAACAAGCACAGGCAAAATCACCTCCGCCACATACAACTGGTGTACCAACCGGTATCCCTGTCTTTGTTGATCCCAGCCTGGTCACTTCACCAATGATCTCCCAGGATTGCTTAACTTCAGGGAGCTTTTCAATATCCAAATTAATATCTTCAATCAGTTTTCTATCCCAATGGTGATTTTCAAGATTAAAACATGGGGCACATAACCCGGCCTGACCCGGGTCAACTGCGAAGCTATTTGTAAGATGGAACGTAATAAAGCTGTTAGCCTGGGATAATTTCCAGGTCTTGTCGTATAGATCTCGCTCATTATGGCGATACCAGGACCACTTAAGACCCCCAAAATAACCATCTAACCTGTTACCGTTAATATGCTCAGCTACCCCTTTATCAAGCTTGTTTTGTAATGCTGCAACCTGATCATCGGCTCGACGATCTAGCCAAAGTATAGCCGGACGTAAAGGGTTACCATTCAGGTCCACCGGTACGCAGGAGGGGGCTTGTCCGCTTATGCATACTCCCCTTAGTGATGAGTATCCAATTTCCTGACGAACAAGTTGACACAATTTTTGCGTTGCCATCCACCAGTCATTAGGATTTTGTTCAGCCCATCCAGCTTTTGGGAAGCTAACAGGATATGCCTCTCTCTTGCTAATTAGCAATTTTCCATTTCCATCATACATAGCGACTTTTACTGCTGAAGTCCCAACGTCGATAGCCAGAAAGGAGCTCATTGATTTACCTCGATTGTGTATTTATCCATTTCATGGAGAATTTAAGAACTTGCCCAGAGGA
>DATKXE010000078.1:0-5625 GCA_035529195.1 Anaerolineales bacterium | reverse complement strand
AGCGTCCATTCACTCCCAACTTGAGCAGCTTGGTAGAGGTTGATATCTGTAGTGGTGTAACGGAAGATCTCATCTCCAGATACGAAAACGATGGTATAGCTCTCCTCCCATTCCTCGCCCACTCGCTGGCCTTCATCTACTATTGGCTCGGGCCAAAAAGGTGAAAAATCAGTCCCGGATGCCGTAACCAAATCCACCACCTGCCACTCGTCCAACGTAAAAGTGCAAAACGAGGCGTAAACCTCATACTCACAATCTTGAACCACCTCGGCGAACCCACTGCCGGAATCTACCGTATAGGGTGTACCACATATTTCTACGGAGTTCGGAGCAGGATCGGATTGTATGTTTCTTACTTCTTGACTGCAAGTCCCTTTCACTGCCTCTGCAGGAATTTCATCTTCCCAACCCTTATGATCCACTGCTACCAAAGCTTCTAATGGTACTGTTCGCTCCCAATTTACATTTTCGACCATGCCAGTAATTGGTTGGGTGCGATTGGCAAAGAACAGGTATGCCCCGCAGGCGATCACTAATACAGCAACCACTCCCAGAATGATCCAGGTGCGTGTTTTTGAAGTAGATTTCGGTGCTTCAACAGATTGAGCTGCAGCTGGCTTTTCTCGGGCCAGGCTGCTCCCGCAAAAGGCGCAAGTTTTTTCGTGATCGGGATTCTCTTCACCACAGTGAGGACAGGGGATCATCTCGACCGGTCCTGTTTTATAAGCGCCCACAACACCACCGCTCTCCCGTTTGATTCCCTCAACCAAATCGCCTCCGCAATTGTGGCAAACCTCAGTTCCAGCCGGGTTCCTGGAACTACAGAATGGGCAGTGGATATCCGCTCCTGCTTCAGCTTGAGCAATTTTCTGCTCATCAGTGATTATTTCTTGCCGTTCTGCCTGTTCGAATTTCACATCATTCGGCTGTGGGGCACCGCAATTCCCACAATGCTGATCGGGTCCTGGATTAATCCCATTACAATTCGGGCAAGTCCACTGCAGTTCAATATTTCCAATCTTCTTGCGCGCCATTTGTAATCAGTCTCCTATAAGTTCGCTTCTTTACGAGTGATAAGATCCGGGATCTATTCTATCAAACCAAATTGCAACCTTACTTTTCATCCCTGCAAGCCACCAAAAAATTCATCGGGCATTATTGGAATGCAGGTAGTTGAGGTTTGGATTGGCAAAATGGGATCGAGATAAAAACAAATACTCACCCGGCTAATAATAACGGCAGCCGAGTGAATTCTTATTGATATATTTTAGTCTACCCCTATTGCCTGGCGGATCTGAGCGATTTTTGGTCGTGATATTTTACGTGCTTTTTCAGCTCCTTGCAGAAGAATCTGTTCAAGATATTCCCGATCCTCCATATATCGCTCGTACTTATCCCTCGCTTCTGAAAATTCGATTTCCAGCAGTTCGAAAAGTTCAGTTTTTATCTGGCTATACGCCAGACCTCCTTGGAGATATCCTTCCCTTACCCGTTGGACATCCTCGGCTGAGGCAAAATGCTTATAAATCGCAAATACATTGTCTGTTTCAGGATCTTTCGGATCCTCTGGGCGCCGAGAATCGGTCACGATGCGCATCACCCGTTTGCGCAATTCCTTCGATTGGGCAAACATCGGAATTACATTATCATAACTCTTGCTCATTTTCCGCCCATCCAGTCCCGGTATCGTCATAACCTCTTCCCGAATGACGGCTTCGGGTAATGTCAAAACTTCACCATACGTGCTGTTGATCGCTTGTGCGATATCGCGTGCGATCTCGATGTGCTGTTTCTGATCCAATCCAACTGGAACGTAATTGGTATCAAACAGCAAAATATCCGCAGCCATCAATGTCGGGTAGAAAAACAAGCCCGCATAAATCCCCTCATCCGGGGCAAGTCCCCGTTCAACATTATCATCCACTGCAGCTTTATAGGCATGCGCCCGATTTAATAGACCCTTTGAAGTAAAACATGCCAATATCCAGGTCAGTTCCATAACCTCTGGAATGTCAGACTGGCGGTAAAATATTACTTTGTCAGGATCGAGTCCCAAGGCCAACCAGGTCGCAGCCACATCATATGTTAAGTGCTTCATATCATCCCCAACTTTGACAGTAGTCAAAGCATGATAATCAGCGATGAAATACATAGCCTGGTATTCCTGGGCTAATTCCAATGCCGGCTGAATCATCCCCAAGAAGTTTCCGATGTGTGGAGTCCCGGAAGGTTTTATTCCGGTTAATGCAATTTCATTTGACATGGAAGATACCTTTTCTCCTGATAATGGTAGATTGTATCAATGGAGCTCGTTATATTCAATTGGTTTCATCAAACCCAATTCGATTTTGGATATCTCATCCGGTCCTAACTCCATCAAGGACGCCTGCACTGCCTGAACATCTTGGCGTAGCTTCCCAATATTGATACCCCGACAGGTATCTGGCAGAGATCCGAACCATTTCCGCATCCTTATAAACATCTTCATCGCACCATTATAATTTCCGCGTTCGATTTGATAATAAGCAACTGATACTTGCAGAATCGCGCGGTAAAGATCCCGCCCCGGACTCCGATCCTCCAACCAAGCTAGCTCCAATAAGTCATGCGCATGAAAATATTTACCGCGATTGAATTCCCGCAGGCCTTTTTTCCCGAAATGGGACAGCTCTTCCTGGCAAGTTTCTAGTAATTCAGCTTCGTCGATTACCTTGGCATTCTCGGAAAGCAAATCTGGTAGACTCTTCATAAACTTTGAACGCGCCACAGAAAGATCTGCGCCAGCCTGCTTGGCTGCAAGCAGGTTCTCTTGGTCAACATGCGGTCCGAAGCAAAGCACTGGAATTCCTCGCGTTGCTGGTACCGACGTGATCAAGGATATCCAATCTAAACTAGGAATTGACTTGTTACCTAAATCGAAGATGATCAAGGCTGGTCTCAATGCGGTGATCCGTTCAATTAACATCGCCTCCTTGCCATGAAGAGGTTCAGCTCGTTGACGCTCTGGAGCTGAACCTTCGTTACCAGGGTTCTGGTCTGAGATCTCCCACTGTACAAATTCAAAGCCCACTTCCTGTGCGACGCTATCAATACGGACCGCAGTGATTAAATCTTCAACAAATACCAATATAATTGGATGATCTTTCATACTTTTCTACCTTGAATGCAGCCAAAATTCTGCTGAGTGATTATCAATAAACGATAAACAAATTTATCCGATCAGACTGTTCCTTCCTGGGTGTCTCGATCCGATAGTTCCTCTAAATGTTCAACAATCCTGATTAACTCCGATAAGAGTGTCCTGGACCCATGCTTTTCAAAAGCTTGGATCAACTGCTTATAATACCAGAGTGTGCCGTTTCTCCCGCCTTTAAATCCAGCCCAAGCATCATCCCCATCCCGGCGGACATCCCGCAGAGTAGCCCGAGCGTTGTAAACTTTATCCGCCAATGAGACCCTTATCGCCGATGGGCTCGCATTCTGAATTGAGCTGATATATGCTTCCTTTCTCTTGTGCCAGGGAGGTTTTGGATCTAAATGGGAATCAGATACCGCAAGCACGATCTCGGCGACGGGTGTCCCAAATCGCAGCCTGATTTCTTCCAATGTTTCCAATCCGCCCTGGTCTTCAACCGCATCATGCAGGAGAGCTGAGATTGCTTCATCCTCTGTTCCCCCATCTTCAAGCACGATCCCGGTGACACCCAACAAATGAGCGATATAAGGAACCCCAGATCGCTTCCGTTTTTGGTTGGCATGCAGGCGAGCTGCATATACCAAAGCATCCTCAAACCGCTTTGTTAGGATATTTGGTACTAAATTATTGTCTGTCATATTGATTTATCCACCCATTTTCCTCTGGGGGATATTATTTTCGACCGAATGATTCTCTTCTGTTGGATAGAATAACAGGTATCGGTTAAGTTCATGCTGGTATGGTTAGATTATCCAAATCCCGGGGATAGTATGTCAGAATTTCGTTTCCCTCTTCATTGATGAGCACAGTGTCAGAATGACGAAAACCACCGAGTTCGGGTTTATAGAGGCCGGGTTCAATTGTAAAAACCATCCCAGCTTGAATTAAGGTTTCATCACCCACATCCAGGAAAGGTGCTTCATGATATCGGAGTCCGATTGCGTGTCCGACATGATGTTTCCAATATGCCATCAAATCATGCTTCTCGTAATATGCGCGTACTGCACGATCCACATCTGAACACCTTGCACCAGGTTGCAGTACTGAAAAAGCGGTATCCTGAAGGGCTACCATATGGTCAAACATTCTTTTTTGATCATCTGATGGTTGACCTATGATCATGGTGCGCTCTAATTCCGAATTGTATCCCCATACCGGAGCTCCTGCACCTGTCACCAGTACATCACCAGACTGGAAGACAATATTATTTGCCAGAGAGTGAGGAATCGCTGCATTGCGGCCAATCTGTCCTCGATATCCAGCTCCAGCACCTTCAGAAAATGGGCTTTGCGCGCGATATATCGGCCCGATGGTATCCAGCATAATCAAGTTTGCTTCATGGCTAGCACGCTGGCTGACTTCGGTTTCGGTCGCACCAGCCTGGGTATATCGCTGGAGCAGTACATGCGCCAGGTGACCCCATTTAACACTCTCCCGGATTAATTTAATTTCAGCACCACTCTTGATCATCATCTGGTCTTCTACGAAACCAGTGATCTTATGTGTTTTTTTTTCCATCAGGCTGCTTAGATCAGGTCCGCGGTATCCAAGTATCCAGGGATAGCCATCATGGTCCACGCCAATATCCTCATTAATCCTCATATCGATTAGCATTTTCTTCAACAAATCCATCGGATGAGGATGGTACGGGTATTCAAGATAGTGGTCTACCCGCTGGATGATCGAATGGGATTCGGCATGTTCGACTTCTAATCTGGGAACAAACATCGCCCGTTCCCCCTTAGAATTCAACACAAATGCAATTGGGCGTTCTGTGGGTACAAATGCAAATCCTGTATAGTACAGAATATAGTAATTATCGAACAGGACCACTCCGGATAAGTCTTGTGAGTGAATCTTGGTAAGCAGCTTTGTCACTCGCTGAGAATATTCCTCAACCGGAATGCTTATACTGGTTTCCATTTTGTTTTCCTTATTCTATAATCTCAAAATCGCTTGTGATCTCAACCGATCCTTTGAGTGTATTCAAGACCGAACAATACTTCTCTTCAGATAATTGAATAGCCTTCTCCACACTTTCAGTTTTGAGTTGCCCTTTTATGATGTAATGCAGGTGGATGTGCGTAAATTTATTGGGAGGCTCACTTTCCTGTTCCCCGGTGCAGATCACTTCCAGACTTTCTAATGGTTCTCTTTTCTTTTTTAAAATAGTTACCACATCGTAAGTTGAGCATGATGCAGCTGACATCAACAGCAGGTCCGAGGCTTTTAGACCCCTCCAGAGCGTGTCTTTCTCTGACCACATTCCAATCACAACGGGAGTACCGCGTGAATCAATTCCAGCCATGAGTGTTTTCGATGAATGGATCCATTTAATATTTACTGTGCTGTTTGAATCCGCCATTTCTGTTTCCTTTCGAATTATTTTCACTCGATCCCCCATAAAGTCTTCGCCTGCTGGAGAATCG
>DATKXE010000077.1:0-3215 GCA_035529195.1 Anaerolineales bacterium | reverse complement strand
ATGAATCAGTTTGCATCGGATCGACTTCCCTTGATTTGATTATTCCAAACGAATCTTTGGATTCAGAACACCGTACAGCAAATCTGCACCTAAATTGGCAAAGGCGAATCCCAATACTGTCACCATGGTGACTGCCTGCAGAAGCGGTAGATCACGCCGGTCAATGGCGAAGATCATCATGCGGCCTAACCCGGGATAGTTGAATACATTTTCAATCACCACCAAGCCGCTGATCAACCAGCCGATACTGATGGCGATCACGGTGATCGTGGGCAGCAGCGCATTACGCAGGACATGTTTGACGATCACAGTCCGGCGCGGTAAACCTTTCAGATCAGCAGTGCGTACATAAGGCTGTCGCAGTTCAGCCAATACTCCAGCTCTGGTGAGACGGGCGATATAGGCCAGCAGAACCAGCATGGCGGTCATGGCAGGCAGGATCAGCATTGGCAGTGCTTCCAAGAATGTTGCCCCAGGGTTTACTGAAGAATTTGCGGGTAAGTAAGGCAACCCCAAATCTCGCAAACCGAAAGAAAAGACCAGGATCAGCACCAGGCCGGTGACAAATTCTGGTAAACCAACCACTGCCAGGGAGCCCACACTGATGGTATTATCGATGGCTCTGTCTTCATTCAAGCCGGCGATAACGCCCAGGGTGACTGCCAGGGGCACAGAGATGACGAGTGTTACCAAGGCTAATATGAGCGAATTACGCAGGCGATCCATAACCATCGGGTAGATGGGTAGGTTCGTGCTGTAAGAAATGCCCCAATTACCGGTCAGGAAATCTCCCAACCAGTTCAAGTATTGGATGGGCAGGGGTTGATCCAATCCCAATTCCTGCCGGCAATTCTCGATGGCAACCTGTCCTGCCTCCCGGCCTAAAATGATGCGGCACACATCCCCTGGCAGCCATTGGGTGACAATGAAAACCAAGAGGGAGGTGAGTAGGACTGTTAGGGCAAGAAATGCTAAACGGCGAATGAGAAAACGTGACATGGGGTTCTACTGGTTGCTAGATCCTTGTACATTACTTTGCAGCTGCGAAGCAGCTAAATCTTCGATCGGGATATGGCAGAAAATGCGCTTAGCAGTCTGCGGATCAACCTGCCAAGGTGGGGTAGTCGTGGCGCATATCTCGCCTAAGAAGCGCGGACAGCGGGTATGGAATGGGCAGCCGCCAGGAAGATCGGCTGGATTGGGGATATCACCATCCAGGTGAATGGGAGTGCCTTTACTGGCTTGATCAAATTGTGGGATAGATGAGAGCAAGGCTTCGGTGTATGGATGGTGGGGTGGTGTGAACAGATCCTCTTGTTCAGAGATCTCCATCAGAGAGCCCACGTAAATGACTGCGGTTTGGTCCGCCAAATAGCCAATTACTGCCAGGTTGTGGGAGACAAATAATACACTGTTGTGGTGTTCGTCCTGAAGTTCACTGACCAGGTTTAACATGGCAGATTGTACGGAGACATCCAAGGAGGAGATGGGTTCATCCAGGATCAACAGATCAGGATTTGAGGCGATTGCCCTGGCGAGGGCGATGCGCTGGATTTCACCACCACTCAGCTGACCTGGAAATCTGTTTGTATACAAAGTAGGGAGGTGAACTGCTTCGAGCAATTTTTTGACCTTATCCTCGGCTTCGGGTTTAGAAAGCCCCAGCAGGCGGATTAGAGGTCTGCGCAGGGTTTCCCCGATGGTGATATGAGGGTTGAGGGCCTCTTGCGGGTTTTGAAATACGATCTGCATCTGGCGCAAGGTCTCTATATCTCGCTGGGAAAGCTTGCCTGGCAAGGTGACCTGGTGCAGTGTGATTGAACCAGCGCTGATCTCCTGGAGCCCCATAATGCTGCGGGCGATGGTTGTTTTTCCGCTACCGCTCTCCCCGACCAGACCTAAGATGCTTCCAGGTGCGATCTCAAGATTGACCCCATTGACTGCGCGCACGGCTTTAGCAGGTTTCCCTGAAAGGACATCCCTGATTGAGCGCTGAATGGGGAAGGAGACGGATACATTCTTGATTTCGAGGGAATTTAGCTTCTCATCTGGAAGTCCAATTTGGACTGGCCCGGGTGATGGCAGGTTCTGGTGAGCGCTGATCTCAGCCCGGTCAATTTCTTCCCAGCGATGACAACGAGATGATCTTGAGCCTCCGGCAGGAAATAATGGAGGCCGGCTGGTGCAAATATCAATGGCAATTGGGCAGCGGGTGCGGAAGATACATCCGGAAGGACCACCACCAATGGGTGGGATCTGGCCGTTAATTGGGCGCAGCAGGATGTGATCTTTTGTATCACCCAGTTTGGGGATACTATCAAGCAAACCCTGGGTATAGGGGTGTAAAGGTCTAGAGAATAGTTCTTGGGTTTCAGCTTCTTCTACCAATTCGCTGGCATACATTACCCCAACCCGGTTACAAAATTGGGCGATCACCCCTAAGTTGTGGGTGACGTACAAAATGCCCATCTCCTGATCCTGGATCAGCTCGGAAATTAAATCCAGGATCACGGCTTGTGTGGTGACATCCAGGCTGGTGGTCGGTTCATCCAGGATCAGCAGATTCGGCGATGTGCTTAAGGCCATGGCGATCAAAACTCTTTGCTTCATCCCACCGCTGATCTGATGGGGGTAGCTGGATGCCACCCTCTCCGGATCCGGCAGGCGAACTTTGTGGAGCCAACCAAGAGATTGTTGGTGAGCAGCCTGATCTGATAAATTTAACTGGTGCCGCAGCACCTCCGCTAATTGTTCGCCCACGCGGAGAGAGGGATTGAGGGAGGATTGGGGATTCTGAGGGACCAGAGCGATCTTGCTTCCCCACACCTGGCGTAATTGTTGATCATTAAGCGATCTCATGCTCAGATCTCTCAGCTGTATTTCTCCACTGAGAATTGCGCCTTTGCTCCCTAAATAACGCATCACCGCCAGGATCAGGGTTGTTTTCCCGGAACCGCTTTCACCCACGAGGCCATAAGTCTCCCCGGCATTAATATGCAAAGAGACCTCGCGCACTGCCTCCAGCCATTCCTCTCCTTGCTGGTATGCCACGGTTAATTCATTAATCTCGAGGATAGGATTGGTACCAGGACTTGTCATAGCTGTGATTAAAATTGTCCCTGTCAATCTGCTTGATCAGCACTCATGATTCGTTTGACCCCATCGGCCATCAAATTAACACCGATCACCACCAGGGAAATAGCAGCTGCCGGAAA
>DATKXE010000076.1:0-2750 GCA_035529195.1 Anaerolineales bacterium | reverse complement strand
TCGTCGCCAACCGATTTACGACCACCATCAACAAGAATATCGAAGCCGGTTCCATCCCGGATCAATGTCGCATCACCCTGACCGACATCAATGAATGCGATGGATATTTCCGCTGGGATCGGAGCTGACTGGGTGGGCGTTGCACCCAGAAGAATCGGTAGAAGGAATAAGAGCCAACGAAAACGCACGATCAAGAATTTCCTGATTAAATGGATGCTGTCGATATTTCTGGTACTTTAGTCTGAAAGCCTCAAAAGAACTGTGGGTTGACCTTATTATAGGTCGAAATTTGAAAAACCCGAAGGGGCAGCTCACGAATTCCACTGATTTTTCGGATAATAAAACCGCAAACCTGAATTGGTTTGCGGAAATTTTTGGGTCCCTCCTTACCTTGTCAGAAAGGAGGGACTTGGGGGGTGTTGGGTGGGAAGTGAGATTTTTCTTCTCCTCTTCTGTGTGTATAAGTTTACCGTTTTATGGACTAAATTCAATAGGGCATTGGTACTATAAAACTGGCAA
The DNA here is from genome assembly GCA_035529195.1 of Anaerolineales bacterium. GTDB lineage: Bacteria > Chloroflexota > Anaerolineae > Anaerolineales > UBA4823 > PFL25. Next base: position 2,231 of record DATKXE010000076.1, on the reverse strand, counting down.
AACTAATAAGTCAACATAACTGGCAGTTTTTTGGCAGATTCAATCCAAGCTTCCACGTCTGCCTGGGATGGCATGCGCCGAACCAATTTCTTTTCCTGATTGATTTCAACCAGAGCGCTATACAGGTTTTCAGAATTGCGAAATTTGAGTTCATTCACGGTATCAACTCCAGATTGCTCAAGCAGATCGCTGAATTCTTCCCCAATCCCAGGCACGCGCATTAAATCTGCCCGATTGGCCCATTCTAAGACTAATTTTGAGGAAATACCCGTTTTTTCGGCGATCTCCTTCCGCCCGTCCCGGTGGGCAGAAGCGTAAAGGTATTGATCAATGGTTTTGATATCGATAGCTGCTAACTTTTCCGAGTATGCTGGACCGATACCTTCGATCTCGACCACTGATTTTTTTGCTAGCTTTGCCATAGAATCTTGTTCAAGATCCTGATCCAGATCAGAGACTGCTTCGATTTCTTCAACTGGTTCTTCATCATTGCTGGTTATCTCCTCTTCCGCAGCTGTGTAATCATCATACAGGGTCTCTGGAGCAACAATGGGTTCTGGGTGCATTAGTTGGGTTACATCGTGGTACAGGGCTAGGATACCAATCTGTTTTCCCCACAAAATGACAGGAATTCCATACACTTCAACTTCAACTTGGGTTGCATCCTTCCTCTGGCGGCGGGTCACTTCGTGTATCACATCTCCTGAAAGGACGGCTTTTGTCAGGGAGTGTGATTCCTCTAATAGTTCCTGCGGTGCAATCAGCTGATCGATATCATGCCCGATGATTTCTTGTTGGCTGTATCCAAAAATGCGCTCAAATGCTGGGTTGCTGGCAACGATGCGCTGATCCAGGCTCAAGGTGACGATAGCAAAGGGACTATTTCGCACCAGGGATTCGTAATATTCCTTCTGTCGTGAAAGGTCCAGGGAGGCTTGTTTGCGGTCGGTGACATTGCGGATCAAATAAATCGTAGCTGCACGATCCTGCTCTAGCTTGGTGGCACTGCTCGTAACCTCAAACCATCCTTCGAGTTGGGGAAACCGTATTTCAGTTTTTTGGGTCGGAAGACGAGCTGTCCCATTGGTACCTTCACCGAAGAATAATGCATCGATCGGTTGACCGATAATATTTTCGAAATTGGTGCGAAATGCATGGCTGGTTGACCGGTTGCAGCGCAGCACTTTGCCGCTGACATCTGTAATGATGATCATGTCATCCACTGCGTCGAAAGTAGTTTCCCAGTCCCGCTTTCCACGACCGATAACCTCATCCAGCTGCTGGTGTGCTTCATCCTGTTTTGCTAATACAGAGTTAAGATGACGAATTTCTGAATCTCGGTGATGGATCGCTTTTGAATAATTATAGCGATTGCGGATCAGGTTATTCTGGCGGTTGCCGACAAAGGCCATCAAAATGGCAGCCAGGAAGGGGATGCTGTCGATTAACCAAAAGAGTGGGCCGGTTTCAAGATGAATCGCTAGAATGTTTTCGAGTGTGAACGGTTCCCCGAGTCCAACCAGGGCAATCAGGGTGGCTAATGCGACAAACACCAAACCTAATAAGAACCCGATCACAGCAAACCAGAACGCGTAATGAGGTCTTGGTTCTTTATTCATATATCTCTCTCCAAGATTTACAATTAATTTTTATGCCAGATGATTAATTATATAACAAAATATATTGCTGAATTAGATGCAAATAGTTTAGCACAATTTTTTGAATATGGAAGGTATAGTTGAGGTCCTTGCTCCCGGTTATATCCACGGCAGCAGCCTATATTGGAATTATGTTGCCCTTAACTCCCTAATACGATCAATAATTCTACCCAGAGAATTCCTATTAGTGGACCGATTTCTCCCTGGGAATGAAATTATTTTACATCAGGCATTATGATTTCAACAGGTCAGGTGGAGAGCGGCAGCGGCAACCTGCTCAGGAGCTCTGAGATTGAATTCCTGGCAAGCTTTCTCTGTTGGAAGTGCTATCCATTCAATGTCAGCTGCCTTTAAAGCTTGCTCAACTTCTGATGGAACTCGCATTCCGCTGAAAGCTCCCTGTCCAATCACAAGAAGACGCGGTTTCGTACGCAGAACCTCTTCAAGGTCATCTAAATGTAAAACATGACCTTCTTTTCGCCACCATCCAGTGATAATGTGAGAGGGGAGAATTATCAAATCTTTCGTATGGCTTATCCCATTGATCGTGATTTCTCCAAAGTGGTAATTATC
>DATKXE010000075.1:0-2651 GCA_035529195.1 Anaerolineales bacterium | reverse complement strand
ATCGTGATTGACAGTAGCCGTAAGCGCAGGCTGTTATACATAGGCCCCATCTTCAAATTTATAACCCACCCCATAGACTGTCTGCACATAGCGGGGTTGAGCTGGATCAATTTCAATTTTCTTGCGCAGATTCATCATGTGAACATCCACAGTACGCTCAAATCCCTGGTAATCAAACCCGAAAGCCAGCTCCAGAAGTTCAAGCCTGGAAAATACTCGCCCTGGCTGCTTGATCAGGATCTCCAGCAATTTGAATTCTTTAGGGGTCAGGTGCACCGTAACCCCATCGATGCGCGCCTCGTGCCTCACAAAATCGACTTCCAGATCCCCAAACAAGATTTGTTCTGGACCAGGCTCGCTTTCAGCCATACCCCGTCGTAAAACGGCTCTAACTCTCGCCACCAGCTCCCGTGGGCTGAAGGGTTTGGTTACATAATCATCAGCTCCGAGATCGAGGCCAACCAATTTATCATCTTCGGTTGTTTTTGCGGTCAGCATGATGATCGGGACATTTGACTCGCCTCTCAGCAAACGACACACATCCAGACCATCCACTTTGGGCAGCATTAAATCCAAAATGATCAAGCCGGGGCGCCGGTTGCGAGCAATGTCGATCGCCCGATGGCCATCAAAAGCCACCAGTACCCGGTAGCCATCTTTCTCCAGGTACAGCCGGATCAGATCGACAGTTTTCCGATCATCATCAACCACCAGAATGGTTGGCTTCATGCAAAATTTCTCATCGCTGTATTCAGGTTGCCATCCTGCCTATCTCATGATTTATGTTATCCCAGTATAACAAAAAGATGTAAAGATTTGATAAAGATAATATTGGGGTGAATCGCTCAAATTTCGGGTCAAACTCTGCCAGGATAGGGTAAAATGGGTCAATTAGGGAAACAATATGAGCGCCATTACCAGCCCCTTACCTTTAATCCCCAGCCAATTACGCCCATTTGATGTGCGCAAAGATTTAGACGCGGTAGCAAATCTGGTCGAAACCTGTTTTGCAGACACCCTCGATGAGGATGGTCGCCGCTATGTGAATCACATGCATGCCGCTTCGCGCAATCCTGGCTACCTGCGCTGGGCATTGGCAGTCGCCGAAAATGCCCCCATGCCGTTCAGCGGTTTTGTTTGGGAAGCGAATGGTTACCTGGCCGCCAATCTAAACCTCATACCCTACAGGTACCAGGGCAAGCGCTGTTATTTGATCGCCAACGTAGCTGTCGATCCAGCTTATCGACGCAAAGGTATCGCCAAGACATTAACCAATGCTGCCATCAATCATGCCCGTAAACGCAGCATTGATGAGCTTTGGCTCCATGTGCGCAGTGAAAATGCAGCCGCCTTGGATCTGTACCAATCGCTCGGTTTTACCGAACAAGCCCGGCGCACAACCTGGGAGATTAAACCCACTACTGGGAAAAAGAGCGCCTCCCAATTTAGCGTCGAGGCGTCAGGTATTAAAATCGCTCGCCCCCAGGTCCGCTATTGGGATCAATATCGCCGCTGGCTGGGATCTATATATCCTCCCGAATTTACATGGCACCAACCATTTCATCTCTCAGCTCTGCAGCCTGGATTTATCGGCAGCCTTTACCGCCTCTTCACCGGCAGTCACATCAAGGAGTGGGTAGCTCAGCAAGGTCAGCGCCATATCGGTTTGCTGGCCTGGCAGCCCAACACCAGGCATGCCGATCACTTATGGCTTGCATCTACGCCGGAAGATGAAGGGCACGTAATTGCGGGGTTATTGCCGGGCATCCACCGTCAGCTCGCCGACCGGCGCCGTCTGCTCCTGGATTATCCTGCCGGGAGAGCCATCCTGCCCCTGCATGAAGCCGGATTTCACATCCAGCAGACTTTGATCTGGATGCGCCTGACTTGAATAATTCCACCGTTCTGCATGAATTTGTAAGATTCTGTTGACGAATCGTTGGAGTCCGCTTATACTGAGAGCAATTGGAGAGTAGCTGCTATGCGAGTACTCAGTACAATTAAGGACTTCACAGGCACGCGATGTTGGCGCGTGCCTGTTTGTTATTAATCTCACCTTACAAGGAGGTAATAACCAATGGATTATGGCATGATCGGAAAAATTGATAAAGCCAAGCGATATGCAGATCAGCGCGACAGGATTCACTTCGAGGCCTTCAAAGTCACCTTTGAAGGAGAAAACAATCCTCATGCGGTATCTTTTGAACTAGGCGAATGGCAGTGTGACTGTGATTTCTTTCAAACTCGCGGCCGCTGCAGCCATACAATTGCCTTAGAAATGATTCTTGAGGATATGCTTCCCCAACTTGTATCCTGAGCAGGCGTTTTAAGAGACCAAATATCGGTACTCAACCATCAAGCGAGCCCTCGTAGGGCTCGCTGATTTTTTTAACCTCAAGAATTTATGCAGCACCCGCAGGTGATTACATTTCCGCCAGGCTTTCTGTGAGCGCGTTCTCAATTTGGTCCGCTGGAACTTTGACAATTGTCCGCTGAAGGAAGCTGCTGTCTGCGGTCTCACCTTTGATGATCTCACCCAAAGCATCAAGCCCGTCTTCCATTGTCGATAAAAACATCTTGCGGCCCGCGAAATCGAGTAATCCACGGATCATGGATGGCCCCTGCTCTGTTTTCCCGTTGAGAACGGTAGC
>DATKXE010000074.1:0-6305 GCA_035529195.1 Anaerolineales bacterium | reverse complement strand
ATTTCCGTGAATGCATTAGCGGGTAAATCAGTGATGGAATTCCCATTCTTGCTGTAACTTAACCAACCCCCGTTTGGAATAGGTGACCCATTATTGAATGCACACACCGTATCTGCTGGGTAGCCATTGGCGGGGTTACATCCCTCACCGGAACCCCCATTCACCGCGACGATCTGCTGCCAGGTATTTGCAGGTGTCATCCATTCATAAACTTCAACGAAACCCAGCGCACCGCCGTTCTCGAAATCCATCGCCACCAGGATGTCACCTTGCTCTTTCTCCCCATTGAAGGTGCCGTCCGCGTTCAAACTGATTGGTTGCTGGTTGATCTCAATATCCACGTGGCTGGAACCACCCGGGTCGAGGCGCTCTAATCCAGCATACAAAATTAAATCATCGACCGTATCAGGATTTTTGTCGTCATACGGGGTTGCATACAGGTAAACATTAGACAGGTCATCCTTGGCCGGAACGTTGCCAGAAACATAGGTCCAGGTAGAATGTGGATCGTCGTTCTTGGAGCCGGTGAAGGTAGTGCTGTCCACACCGCCTTTGGAGGCCAGCTCATCCTGGATAAACACCGCGGCTAAGCCACCATACTTTCCAGGAACATCAGTTTTCAATTGGGTAGCAGCATCAAAGAGATCTGCCCAATCTGGACCGGATTGGGTACCACTACCCTGGATATCTGCTTTACCAGGCGTCCCGAGGACATCACCTAACTCAAACAGGCCATCATCATGGACTGCAAAAGCTAAATTAAGCGGGACTAGCAGCGCCAGCGCTAGCGCGGCGATACCCACCATCCACAGCCACGGGCGCGGCCCGCTCGGGCGTTTTTTTTCACCGTTTTGATTTTGAACCGATTCCCGAGATTTCCTCGACCCACCGAATGCATTACTCATTTTTTCCTCCAAGAGCGATTTTGACTAGCCTGATAAAACTAAAAAAAAACCGAAGAATTAACTTCGGCAGCCTGGCTGTCTGCCTCACTGCAGATCCTGGGCTTTGCGTCCCCACCTCACAATGGGTTTGCCATTTCGGAACTTCAATAATTTAATTAGATTCTTCACAATGCTGTCAGCCGGTCAGAAAGAACAAAAACCCATTTATCTGAACAGCGTAGTAAAATTGAATTTGTGCGTATTGATGGCGACAGCTTTTCCTCTCAAATACCCTCCGTTCATGGTGACCTATTTATAACCATGAATAAAAATATTATAGATGAAAAAAATTATTAAGTAAATGATGAGTAATTCTACCATATTAGTATGGATTATTCCAGGATAAATCTGGTAACTTTCTTCACAAAATGAACCACAATCAAAACATTAACCCCATTTCCACGCAAACAATTCCCCTTGCAATGAGGCCGTATTGAACACTTCCAAGAAAATCGGTTCGCAGGACAGCCGGGTCGTGATTATTGGAGGTGGACCGGGCGGTTCAGCCTGCGCCCTGGCCTTGCAAAGAAAAGCCACCCAGCTGGGTGTTTCACTGCACATAACTTTGATTGAAGGTAAGCAGTTCCTTGATGAAAAGCACTACAACCAGTGCGTGGGCGTACTCTCACCTCCGCTGCCTGCACTATTAGAAACAGACCTGGGCATCCCCTTCCCCATGCACCTGTGCCAGGTTGATATTCAAGGATATGTGCTGCACAGTTCCTCTGAGCAGATCAAGCTGGAGGGAGAGGATGGCGACTCCTATGCCCTGCGCCGGGTGCAGTTTGACCAGTATATGCTCGAAAAGGTCCAGGAAAAGGGCATCGCTGTCTTCCCCGGACGGGCGGTCGATCTGGAGTTTCATGCGGACCGGGTGATCATTTACACCGAAAGCTTACCTCTGGAAGCCGATGTCGTGGTCGGCGCCTTCGGTTTGGACGAAGGCAGCGCTTCCATGTTCTCCCGCCACACACCGTACCGGCCTCCGCAAGCGATTGATGCCCTGGTGACGAAATGGCATCCTGATCCAGAGGATGGGTCTAATTTGCAGGGCTATATCCACGCTTTCCTGCTCTCGAACCCGCGCATCGAATTCGGCGCGGTAACCCCCAAATGCACCCACTGCACGATCAACATCGCGGGCGACTCGATTGATACTCCTTTGATGGATAAATTTATCAACCATCCCTCGGTCAGGAGTGTCCTGCCGGAAATCGACCGCGATCACCCCAATGGTGCCAATGACCTGGTTTATTTCAAAGGCCGCTTCCCCCGTTCGCTGGCCCGCAATTACTACGGGGACCGCTACGTGATGGTCGGTGATGCCGCTGGTCTGGTGCGGGCTTTCAAAGGTAAAGGGGTCACCACGGCCGTTCTGACCGGAATTCGGGCTGCGGAGACCATTCTCAATCATGGCTATTCCCGGGAAGCATTCCACCAATACTACCGTACAGCCAATCACGATATCATTCAAGACCTGCCATACGGGCGGGCAATGCGCGTATTGACAATTTTCATGTCACGGGTGGGTTTAATAAACCCGGTGCTGCGGGCTGCCCATCATACTCCTGATCTGCAGTCAGCTTTATTTGATGCCGTTTCCGCCCATGCCTTATACCGCGATGTATTCGCTAAATCCCTGCGCCCGAAGACGGTTTTCGCCATCCTGAAAGCCATGCTGCCGGGTTCAAATTCAAACTGAGCAACAGCCATCTTATATAAGTTCTTTTGAGTGCGAGGGATATGACAGCTTGCCGAATGCAGCTGCTTTCCATATTCTCCGAACCGCGCACCACTTTTTTCGTCGCTGCATTCACCCGGACAGCATCCCTGCTACCTGTCAAACCATATCAAATGCCTGGCGATCCAATTAGATATGTTTTCAGCGGGATTTATTTTCCCTACCTGAAAGGGTTGGCTCTACTGATAGATTCATCACCCCCTCCAAATTTACAAAAAAGAAAGTATCGTCGGAATGAATAACTGGTAGAATTGTGCCTTATTCTCATCATAGAGGAGGAAGATCATGGAATACAAAAAAATCTTACCCACATTCGTGCTCTTTCTCTTTTTGTTTGCTTGTTCGAATAATCCTGAGGCGGATCCAACCAACGAGACAACTCCGCTCGTTGCGACTCCGGAACCACTTCCAACCAAAATCCCTGCAGAAATTACGCGTGAACCTGACCTGGGGGTCGCAGCACCTACCTCAACGTCCACCCTGGAGGATGTTTCGGAGGCCCAGGCAGACAGCCAGACACCCGGTCAGCAAGCCCCGCTAGCGGATCTAGGTCTGCCAGAATACGGCGTAATCGCCACTTTCCACTGGCTGGGCCTGACCACACCGACCGACATCACCTACAATTACGAAGGCTGGTTCAATGTGAGACCGGATGGCAGCCTGCAAATGGTGGATAAAACCAAAGGCTATGCCACCGGGAATGCCGGGATGAACTTTAACGGCGAGTGCATCGAAGCGGTACCGGTTGATATCCAATACGACTTCACCATTTCAGGCAAGCGCACGGATGTTTCCATGTCGGATGTTGATGCTGAAGTCCTGATGAAATACCCGGACCTGGTGGCAGGGGACGACTTCCAGATGTTCGATCTCAAATTCGAGTCCCCGGAGATCACAAAAATAGATATCCCGCCCTTCGTGAACTGTATGCCGGACGCCGACCAGGAGTTCCTCAACAGCCTGGGGACTTTCTGGATCACCACTATCCCCTTCATACCCCCTGAATACCTTATGGCGCCGGCAGATCAAGGATATTCCTGTCCGGGTGTGCTTTCCTATAATGAAGAAGGTTTAGGCTCCCTGGAAATCTGTTACAACATATTCCTGCCTCAAAAAGGCTTTTCCCAAGCATCTCCCGGCAGCGTGTAAACATCAAGGTTGACAAAAAAATAATGACTCCCTCTGAATTCAGCAGCTGGATTGAAAATAACCAGCTCTTCACGGTCCTGATCCTGCTCTTCCTGAGCCTGGCAGCCCTCTTCCTGGCGCGCCTGATCATCGGTCGCGGTCTGACCTACCTGGCCAGCCGCACGCAGACCACCTACGATGACATTTTGGTGCGCGGGCTGCATCCATTTCGCGCTGCCTGGCTGGCCCCGGTGATCCTAATTTACGTCACCGCCTCCCTGATGCCTGATTACCAGATATACATCGAGAAAGTCACCTTATTCATCATCCTTTGGTTGAGCGCGGTCACCTTCAACAGCATGTTGGACGCTGTCAACCAGGTTTACGAGGCGATGCCCCAATTCTCAGGCGTCAGCATCCAGGGTTATCTCGATATTGTCAAGATCGTGGTCATCCTGGTTGGCATTATCTTGAGCATTTCTCTCTTCACGGATAAATCCCCCCTGGTGCTGCTGGCCGGCATGGGAGCCTTGATGGCGGTCTTGCTTTTAATCTTTCGCGACACGATCCTGGCCCTGGTTGCCAGTGTACAGATTTCCACTAACGACCTGATCAAGGAAGGCGATTGGCTGGAGGTACCGGGTTTTGACGCAGATGGGGATGTGGTCAATATTAACCTGCATACCATCAAAATAAAAAATTTCGACAATACCATCACCGTGATCCCCACCTACAAGATTGTCGAAGAAGCCTATAAGAACTGGCGCGGCATGAAGGAAGCCGGCGGGCGGCGCATTAAACGCTCATTGCAGATCGACTTGCAGAGCATCGCATTCTGCAACCAGGAAATCTTGGTGCGCTTGGGTAAGATTGACCTGGTCCACGATTATGTCCAGGAGCAGATCAAATTAATCGAACAATTCCAGGCGGAGAAGGGTTCGCAAATCGATTCCCCACTGGATGGACCCCAGGTAACCAACCTGAGCGTATACCGCAGCTATATCGAGGCTTATCTGAAAAGTCATCCCGCAATTCATCGGGAAGGTATGGATTTGCTGGTGCGGGAATTAACCCCCAACCAGACCGGCCTGCCGATCGAGATTTACGGCTTCACTCGCACCACCGACTGGCTCGAGTACGAATCCATCCAGGCGGACATCATCGATCACTTGCTGGCCGCGGCACCCTATTTCGACCTGCGCGTCTTTCAGGATCCCACCGGGACAGATTTTTTGAACTTGGCAGGAGCATCTCCCCTCAGGTAATCAAGCATGCCCACTCCACGCAGCTCATAAATGAGGGGTAATATTTGGCGAAGATTATTCAGCGCTGGGAATCACCAATGGTGATTCCCAGTCATTAATTCGCCCGGCGTTCGCGGGGGATTTTTAATTTGGCGTCGATAAACTGTTTATGGGTCAGCTTCAACACGGTAGCAATATTCAGGTCAGGAATTGACTTTGATAAGAGCTGCTCCTGGATGACCTGAGATTTCTTGACCCAGGCATTTGGGTTTTGGGGGAGATGCATCAGTTTGGGAACCAATATCAAAAGAATTATTAAATCAATAGACTCGAAGTAAATTCTGGTATACAATGAAGATCGGGGTTGGTAAAAATCTTTCAGATCAAATTACTGGTAGCAAGGAACGAACTCAGCTGTTATAACCTCTTGGGCTATACAAGCACGCTGCTTGTTCACTGATCTATAATTCATGTAGCAGCTTAAGGAGGCAACGATGTCTGGTTCAGTACCCAGTTCTCGGTGGCAGGCAAGATTAAAATTCCTTGTTATTTGGGGGATTTTCATAAGCATGGTCCTGCCAAATTTCAGTTCAAGCGCCCACAATCCAGAACAAAGAGGGAACGATATTGGTCAATCTGGCCCAACAAATGGTCTCCAGATTGGCGATACTTCACGATTTTCCCCATTGAGCGCAAGTCAAGATGGTCGCTGGGACGATGAGTTTGGTTCACCAGGCATGGATAATGTCGTGCGCAAATTCCTTATAGATGGGGATGGAAACCTGATCGCTGGGGGTGGCTTTACCAGCGCTGGAGGCACTCCTGCTAGCCGGATTGCGCTCTGGGACGGCACGAGCTGGAAGCCGCTGGGCAGTGGGGTTAACAATAGTGTGACTAGCTTAACCATGGATTGGAATAAAAACATCTATGCGGGTGGAAATTTTACCTCCGCAGGTGGTTCAAGCGCCACCCGCGTTGCCAAGTGGGATGGAAGCAGTTGATCTCCCTTAGGTAGTGGCATTGCGGGGGATGTCGTTCGCGCCTTGGTCTTCGACAGCAATGGAAATCTGTATGCTGGTGGCAGATTCTCGTCAGCTGGAGGTTTACCGGCCAATAACATCGCCAAGTGGAATGGGAGCACCTGGTCAACCCTTGCTACTGGCGTCACAGGAGGATCTGGCATCATCTACGCCCTGGAAATTGACGGCTCAAATCTCTATGCGGCGGGTTCATTTATTACAGCCGGTG
>DATKXE010000073.1:0-5180 GCA_035529195.1 Anaerolineales bacterium | reverse complement strand
ATTCTTTATTCAATGAACTGCATGAATAAGTGCTGCAAGGAGGTTTAGGGATGGACGTACTTTGCCTTGGGGAACTGCTGATCGATATGTTCCCTGTAGAGGTCGGGCGGGGAATGGCTGAGGTGACTGCTTTTCGCCCTAAGCCTGGAGGTGCCCCCGCCAACGCAGCCGTGGCAGCCGCCCGCCTGGGTGCCCAGAGCGGATTCATTGGAAAGGTTGGGGAGGATACTTTCGGCAGGCATTTAGAGCATGTACTGAGAAACGAGGGGGTAGACACACAGGGTATGCGTTTTGACCCCCAGGCGCGCACGACATTGGTCTTCATCGCCATGCCAGATGTCCATACAGCCGAATTTGTTTTCTACCGCAACCCGGGTGCAGATATGCTGCTCAGGCCAGATGAGCTGCCCGTGAACTTGCTCGGATCAACCCGCTGCCTGCACTTTGGTTCGCTGAGCTTGATCGACGAACCGATCCACAGCGCGGCCTTGCGCGCGATTGAACTCGCCCGCTCGGGTGGAGCCTTGATCTCATTTGATGTAAACTACCGGCCAGCCTTGTGGAGCAGTCCGGAAGCTGCCGCACAGCGCGTGAAGCAGGTCCTTCCGCTGGTAGACCTGGTTAAAGTCAATGAGACCGAATTGGAATTACTCAGCGGGCAGGCAGACCTTGAACACAGCAGCCAAGCTTTGCTGGCATATGGACCCAAGCTATGTGTCGTTACTTTGGGCGCCAAAGGCAGCTTTTACCACAATGGCCGGGATAGTGATTTCATCCCTGGCTTCCCCGTGGAAACGATTGATGCCACCGGGTGCGGTGATGCATTTATCGCCGGTTTGCTGACCCAGATCGTAATGACAGGTAAGCCAGTAAAAGACTTTTCTGCGGATCAGCTAACCCAAGCTTTGAGATATGCCAACGCGGTTGGGGCGCTGACTGCCTTGACCCAGGGAGTGATTCCTGCTCTACCGACCAGGGATCGGGTGGAGGAATTTCTCAGCCAGTCAACCAGTATTTAATGGTGTGTAGATTAAATCTTCACCAGCAGGTCAAAGAGTTCCACATAATGAATCCCGGAGAACAATTAACTGATATGGAGAACCTATGGCAGAAAACCAATTAAGTGAATATAACCTCCCCGAATTAACCGCGATCGCCAGGGACTTGCGCCTGGATATTCTCGATATGACCACCAAAGCCGGTTCCGGCCATCCATCGAGTTCATTTTCAGCAGTAGAAATCCTGACCGCAATTTATTTTGGCGGGATTTTAACTTACCGGCCAGACGATCCCTGGTGGCAGGGGCGCGATCGCTTTATTATGAGCAAAGGACATGCTGCGCCATTGCTGTATGCTGTGCTGGCAAGAGCCGGCTACTTCGACCGTCAGCTGCTCTGGGATTTGCGGCAGATCGACAGTCCGGTGCAGGGTCATCCCATCCAGGGCTTGCTTCCGGGTGTGGAAGCAACGACAGGCTCCCTCGGGCAGGGTCTCTCATTGGGGGTCGGTCATATCTTAGGGAGTCGCATAAACCAGCTGGATTATCGGGTCTATGTCTTACTCGGAGATGGCGAGTGTGAGGCGGGACAAATCTGGGAAGCTGCCATGGCGGCTGCTCATTTCAAAACCCATCGACTTACCGCGATCCTGGATTACAACAAGTACCAAGAGACCGGACCGATCAGCCGGGAAATGGCTCTCGAGCCTCTGGTATCCAAATGGGAGAGCTTCGGCTGGCATGCCAGAGAAGTAGACGGGCATGACATTGCTGGGCTGCTGGACGCACTCAATGCCGTCAAAGAGATTGACGAGCGACCTGCGATCATCATTGCCCATACGATCAAGGGAAAAGGTGTCTCTTTCGTGGAGCAGGATTTCACCTTCCACGGACGGGCACTCAACCCGGAACAGGCTGTCAAAGCCCGGGAGGAGATCTTATGCCAGTAGGAGAAAAAGCGGGACTGCAATTAAGTAAACCGATGCGGGATGTCTTTGGAGATGCTTTATTGGCAGTTTGCGAGGAAAACCCCCGTGTGGTGGTGCTGGATGGTGACCTGGGCAACTCAACTAAAACCGAATACGTTCGTCAGAAATTCCCTGAGCGGTTCTTCAACATCGGTATTGCAGAGAGCAACCTGGTCTGTATTGGCGCTGGCCTGGCAGCCTGTGAATTGATCCCCTGGATCACCAGCTTTTCCTCGTTCTTGCTGTGCAATGCCTACGATCAAATTCGCCTTTCTGTAGCAATGTCAAATATTAACGCCAAGATTCTGGGCAGCCACGGCGGAATTACCCTGGGCAAAGATGGGCCGACACAAATGGGTATTGAAGACCTGGCCTTGATGGGAGGACTACCCACAATGGTCATCCTGGTACCCAGCGATCCTGCCTGCATGCACGCGGCAGTCAAAGCTGCTACTGAGCATATTGGACCGGTTTTCTTAAGGTCAAGCCGGGTGCCAATGCCCAAAATTTACCCGGCAGAAAACCCGCCCTTCGAGATCGGCAAAGCGAACATCGTTCGCCAGGGAGACGATCTAAGCATCATCGCCTGCGGATTGATGGTCGGGATGGCTTTGGATGCCGCCGCCGATCTGATGGAAGATGGAATCCAGGCGCGAGTTCTGGACCTTCACACCATACGCCCCATGGACAGAGAGGCGATCAGCGCCGCAGCCCGCGAGACAGGCGCCATCGTGACGGCAGAAGAACACCTGCTGCATGGCGGTATGGGCAGCAATGTAGCCCGGCTGGTGGCTGAGACCCACCCAGTTCCCATGCGCTTTGTTGGCCTGGCAGATGTCTACACCGAATCAGCAGACCCTGATGACCTGCTGGTTAAATACCATTTGACATCCGCAGATATCGCCGCGGCTGCCCGTGATGTTTATCAAACCAAAAGTGGATAACCAGGAGTAACTGATGATCCAGAAAGATCTTGCCAAGCTAGATGCAGATGGAAAACCGATCCGGGTTGGGGTGAGTGGGGCGGGGTGGATCGGCAGTGGATTTGTCGCCCAGGTAGCACACATCAAGGGAATGCAGGTGAATGTCCTGGCTGATCCAGATGTCGGAGCAGCGAGACAAGCTTTCCAGGCGATTGGCCTGGCACTGGAAGACCTGGTTGAGACAGACAACCCGGGAAAAGCAGAAGACGCACTGCGGGACGGAAAAACTGTGGTTACAGCCTCATATTCACTGGCAGCCCAACTCGATTCAGTCGATATTGTCGCCGATGTCACCCCCTATCCCGCCTCTGGTGCTGAGACTGCTTACGCTTGTATTCAAAATGGTAAGGATATTGTCCTGGTAAATATCGAAGCCGATGTGACGGTGGGCAGGATCCTTCACAAACTCGCCCGTGAAGCCGGCATCCTGTACACCGTTTCATCCGGAGACGAACCAGGCTGCTTGATGGAACTGTGGGACTTCGTGACCACGCTGGGATACGAGCCAGTGGTGATTGGTAAGGGCAAGAACAACCCGCTCAATCCAGCGGCAAATCCAGACCTGGTGGCCGAATCTGCCCGGAAATCCGCTAAAGATCCTTACCAGGTCGCATCGTACGTTGACGGCACCAAAACCATGTTTGAAATGACCTGCGCCGCCAACGCGACCGGCTGTCGTCCCATGCAGCGCGGCATGAAAGGTCCCCAGGCTACGCTGAAAAATGTCTCCGAGATTTTCGCCTTTGAGGCGGATGGCGGCATTACCACCCAAGCCAGGTCTGTGGATTTCGTGCAAGGCAGCGCCATGGCTGGTGGTGTATTCATCACCGTAAGAATTGAAGACCAGCGCATCTGTGATGACCTGGAATATCTCAAGGTCGGGAAGGGAAATTACTTCACCTTTTTCCGCCCATATCACCTGTGGTTCCTTGAAGCACCAATATCAGTAGCGCGGGCGCATTTATACCGGCAGACCACCTTGGTACCACTCGACCAACCTGTGGCAGATGTAATCACGGTTGCCAAACGAGATTTAATTCCAGGTGAGCGCCTGGACGATTTCGGCGGGTACACCTTCTACGGCCTGATCGATAACGCCGAGACAACCAGGGAGCTGAATGTGCTGCCGGTCGGACTGGCACCCGGTGCAGAGGTTAAAAAACCAATCCCAGCCGGACAATTCCTAACCTGGGAAGATGTTGCTCTTGATGAAAGCAGCCTGGTAGTCCAGCTCCGGCGGAAGCAAGATCAGCTGGTTATTTAATGAATTAACTTGTCTCATTTTTTCTATTAGGAGGTTGTTATGCGCATCGGTGTATTTACAGTCCTGTTCCAAGATCTCACTTTTGAAGCGGCGCTGGACAAAGCGCTGGCAGCTGGCGTGACTGCAGTCGAGATCGGTTCTGGGGGTTATCCTGGCAGCCACCACTGCCCAGTCGATGAACTATTAGAGAGTGAAGGTAAAAGGATGCAGTATATGGAATCCATTCACTCCCGCGGGCTGGTGCTCAGTGC
This sequence comes from Anaerolineales bacterium, assembly GCA_035529195.1. Taxonomy (GTDB): domain Bacteria; phylum Chloroflexota; class Anaerolineae; order Anaerolineales; family UBA4823; genus PFL25. The sequence goes on along the minus strand of DATKXE010000073.1, from coordinate 717 downwards.
GCTGAGCTGCCATTATGAACCACTGCACCCCGATCAAGCAATCGCCAAGGATGCGGATGACATCTTCCGCAAATCCATCCGCCTGGCAGAAATGCTTGAAATCCCCGTGGTAAACGTGCTATCTGGCTTACCGGCTGGATCCGCCACGGATACCCAGCCCAATTGGGTCACCTGCCCCTGGCCAAACCACTTCCCCGAAATCCTGGACTACCAGTGGAACCAGGTAGGCATCCCTTACTGGCGAAATGCAGCGGAATTTGCTGAGCAGCACGGGGTCAAAATCGCGGTCGAGATGCATCCTGGCATGCTGGTATACAACGTTGAGTCCATGCTCCGCTTGCGCGAGGCGTGTGGTCCAGCCGTGGGTTGCAATTTCGATCCCAGCCACCTTTTCTGGAACGGTGTCGATCCAGTGGCTGCAATCCGCAAACTCGGGGACGCCATCGTCCATGTGCATGGAAAAGATGTTTATGTCGATCCGTATAATGTGCTGGTGAATGGGGTAAATGACGGCAAACCCTATAGCCAGATACCTGAACGCGCCTGGACCTACCGCAGCATCGGATACGGTCACGATGCCAAAACCTGGAAGGATATCATCAGCGCTTTACGCCTGGTTGGATACGATTATGTGATCTCCATCGAACATGAAGACGCTATGATGTCAGTCGCTGAAGGCTTGGCTAAAGGCATCGCTTTATTAAAGGAAGCTGGCAT
>DATKXE010000072.1:0-2806 GCA_035529195.1 Anaerolineales bacterium | reverse complement strand
GGGATTGCTGCGCTTGAAACAATGGGCGCGCTGGTTGGGCATTGTGCTGGGTATCTTCAGCCTGTTTGCTTTCCCGATAGGGACTGTGATTGGGGCGTTGATCATCTGGTACCTGTTGAAGGACGATGTGCGGGAAGCATTTGATATGGCTGAAGGCGATCTGCTCCCGGAAGATGCGGCTCCCAGTGAGACTGATCAACCTGCCTGAAAATACCTCAACCTGAGCCTTTCCGCGACCAGCAAACCAACCAGGCTCTTTCATTGCTACCTGAAAAATTCCGCTGGTAAACCAGCTGCATATTTTTAACTACCCTATCTCTGCTTGGATAGGGTAGAAATTTATGCCATGTTCAAAACGAATCACATGGCAGTCGACTTGCGTCCAGGCTCTGCTGCTCATTTCTTTTGAAATACGAGCGAGAGAGCAGAGCGTATAATCATCTGTCTGCTCCATAACCATTGGGCTTACCTGCGCTCTATGGGAGGCCTGGAATTTGATGAATGAACTTTTTTGGGAGGGACATATTGGAAACCAAAGGGAACTTGAGCGGCTAATATTACCAGCAGTAAATAGGAAAACCTGCCGCGCCCTGATTTAGCCTGAACGGCGATGCCTTGAAATCGGCCAATATAACGCTTATGCCATTTGCCTGACGCGCACTTCGATCCCTTTTTCGTCACGCAGCAATTCAAGCAGCTTGGAAGTATCTGTATTTCCAAAATGATAAGGGTAGAGCAGGCGGGGTTGGAAAGCTTTGGCCGCATCAGCTACCATCTCGGGGGTCATGGTATAGGGTAGATTCATGGGCAGGAAGGCGACATCGATATCGGTGAGCGCTTTCATTTCTGGTGTGTTCTCAGTATCCGCGGCGATATATACCCGCATATCGCCAAATGTCATAATGTAGCCATTACCAATTCCCTTCGGGTGGAAAGGCTGGCCATTTTCGCGCTTGTGAACCAGGTTATACGCTGGTACAGCCTCAATCTGGATGCCGCGCACACTGCGAACATCACCATTCTGCATGATGGTACCCCCCGTGATTTGTTTCGCGCAGATCTCAGTCAATACCAGGTCTGTGTTTTCTGTACGCACATCTGCCAGGGCGGATAAATCGAGATGGTCTTGATGCTCATGGGTGATCAAAATGAGATCTGTCTTGGGCAGCTGTGAATAATCGGCTACCCGGCTGAAAGGGTCGATGGAGATGTTGAGCTGATTGAAATCGAGCATCAAACTGCCATGACCGAGAAATGTGATGGTTAGATCCCCAGCTGAAGTATGGATAGTATCTGTTTCATATTGTTTATTTGCCGACATAACTACCAATCCTTTCTTGTTCTGATAATACTGAATGTTTGTTCCAACATAAGAGTCGATCCATAAAGAATGACAATTTAATGTGCATCTCGATCTTTGTGGTGAGATGTTCGAAGATAGCTCTGCGTATTTTATTCGAATTTGTAGGATCCTGGAATCTGAGTGGTCTCCCGGACAATTATTGCCTGGTAATTACTTTGACTCGCTGGTATTTCAGGGCGGTTCTTTTTGCGTTGTGGGCCATTTCTCTGGATATGTTCCTGAACGGAGGATGTCTAACCTGTGGTAGAAATTTGAATAATTTTCAAAGGCTTCCATCCTAAAATCATCCACTTTATTGAGCTTTCTTTTGGTTATTGGAAGAGTTTCATCCAATTCTAAATCAGCAATCAGCGATTTTTCAATCCATTCCAGAAATGAGGTGTAGGTGATATGCAAATTTATGACGCTGTTGATCAGCTCGCTGTCACCGATTGCATGGACAATGGTATGTAATTGTTCGAATTCTTCAACCTGGTTCCAGTGATCAGAGAGCAGGAATAATTCTTTTTGCCTAGCCCTTCTGGTATCAATATCTCTGCTCCTGGAGGCGGAATAAATGAGCTTAGAGATATTGAGGGTTTCCTGCATGCCAATTTTGATCAAGGATTCAGCCTCATCATATCTCCGGTTGAGGATTTGGGTGCGAATCTTGCGCTGCTGGTCCGTTAATTGCCACTCTCTTTCTTCTTTTCTCTTTTTCGCCTGGTAGCGTTGGGTGAGCAAAGTTGTGAAAAAAGAGGAGGCAAACCCGATCAGTCCCCCGAGGATAGCTGCGATTAAGACATAAACTTCTGGTGACATAGATTGACCTTAAATTTACTATAGCGTGGTGATGGGGAGATGTCAAGAAGTCTGAGGCTTATGGTTGGACCAGGTTCTCGATATTGTCGCTCAGACCAATAGTGCGCTTGATGATCCAATCGCCCAGGCGACCATATAAAAATTTGTTGAGAAGATTAAATTTACGGGCATCCCTTCCGACAATGTACCTTACCTTTGGATGCTCGGAGGTAAGCGCGTGTACTACAGGTTGAATCGCTTGCTCAGTTGTGATGCCAGCTTTTCCAATCTTGTTGAAATAATCTCCCAAAATGCGATAATTCTCACCATATAGATTCCAGGCCTGGGCCGGATAATCCTGAACTACCTGTTTGGAGATGCTCCCACCACTATCCCAGATGGGTGTTTTTACGCTGCCATAAAGAATCAAGCAGACCTGCACTCCCAGGGGTTTCAATTCAAGCCGCAGGGCATCCGTAAGCCCATTAAGCGCCAGCTTTGAAGAAGAGTATGGTCCATGAAAGGGTGCCACTACGCTGGAGGCGGTTGAACTGATATTCACGATGCGACCTTGTACTTGGCGCAGGAGAGGTAATAATTTTTGGGTGACTGCCAACTGGCCAAAGAAATTGACCTCGAACAACCAGCGCAGGTCATCCAAGG
>DATKXE010000071.1:0-2373 GCA_035529195.1 Anaerolineales bacterium | reverse complement strand
CTTTTCGTGAATATGTTCCCCACAAAGACGAGTAATGTCCAAGCTCAACAAATATGGCATAATATTTTGTGTAATCATTTGACCCTTGTGCCTCAACATACCAATCACCGCTATTAAACTTTCCACGCTTAACCTTGATTTCACCGACCAGTGTTCTTGTGTCTTTTGAAACGTGGCGTTTTGCGCTTTTCAATACTTGTTCTGCTCCCTTCTTTGTGGCTATATCTGTAATTTTAGCGACGTTTTTTATCAATTCCTTGTCGTTCCATTTTATGTCTACGCTCATGTTTCCTCGTTCACAATCATCTCAAGCATCTTGTTTCGTCTATCGGGATTGATGATCGAAATGATGTTGAAATACTTGGTCGTACCGGTTACCGGATCGAGCCATTTCACACGATGCTTTTCCGTAACTTCAAGTGTCGCTTTAGGGTGTCGGATTCTAATCCTATGGTCTGCGCTCACCTCCAACTTCATTGAGTCCAATCGTTCCCTTGCGTTCAACGTCCATATCGATGCACGGCAGGAATAAACGTCTGCCCAGGTTAGGTCGAATCCTCCCATGCCATCGGATGTTGCGGTCTGTTCCTGTAGATAAATTTTATGTCTTAATGTTCCGCTTCTCATGGTAGCCACAATTTATAAGGTAATAGTAACGATTCAACCGTCTTTAGTTTCTGGATAGGCATACCCTCAACCTCGGTTCCCCTGACCTCGTACAGGTCGCTTATGATAAGTCTCATGGCGTGTTTTATCATGGTAGGCACAGCAGTTTGAGATGCAGTAGCCGTTGCCGCAGCACCACCGTACCCGCACACAAACTCAATCTGAATAGGGTTCATCGGCCATAGTGTAGCACTCGGCCACGAATCTCCATACTCAAGGATAATCCTGCCGGGGTCTGAATTAATATCCACATCGTAATCGTCCGTGGTAGTTAAAGACGCATCCGTAAAAGATGATGTCGCCGTGTTTGCGGATGTGGTGTATGTTATAGCTGTAACCGATTGGAGTTGACCGAATGGCATTACGATATAATCCTCATTAGGCCAATCGTCCATATAAGCATACCACGTTTGGGATATTAAACGCCTGCGGGTAAACTGCTCGACCTTTTCCGTAGCAACAGCAATCAGAGCATCTATATAATCATCGTCCTCTGTCCAACCCTTTGTGATGTTCAAGTGTCGCTTTACATCTGCCATGCCAAGAGGTTTTAATGTGGGTGCTGTTTTTAGTTTTGTAATCATGCCGCAATGTCCTCCGCATAAACCCTTGTAAAGTCGAACTCCATAACCGCCCCACTATCAAGCGTAACCGACATCTCTATCGAGTATCTCCCCACCCCTGCGGTTGCCGGATATTTCAAACTGATAGTTAATACCGTTGCCGTGTTGGTTTCGGATGCGATTATCTCTGTTGTTTTGTCCGCACCAGTTTCATCAAATACTGTGATAACCGCTGAAGATATGGTTGTTCCATATGGAATCGAACCATCGTTTGCGGTTGCAGAAGAACACGCTGCAAATGTAAACGTATAAGGGACAGTCGAAGATCCCGGCTGTAATATTATATCTTCGACACCCTGAAATGAATCGGCCATTTTTAAGCCCCCGGTGTTGCGTTGAAATTAAACGTCTTGGTTCTCGCGTTGAAATTAAACGCCTTGTTTTCAGCATTGAAAATGAATGTCTTTAGTTTGGCCGTGAAATTATAAAGCACATACCCAAACGGCAGTTTAGCAGTTACCGTGTATCGTCTGCCTGGTGTTGCTGTCGGTGATTGGTATGATTTTCCAGCCATTATATTATTATAAACGTAACATCATCAGCAGGGATTGATGTCAATTCTGTGACCGTAAATTTACCTTCGCCGCCCGAAACCTCATAGTCGGTAATGTCGGTCATCTGATTCTGTAATGTTCCGGATGTAAAGAATACATATCTGCCATTGTAATGGTCTGCAGCAGCGGTTGTGATGTCGTCACAATAAAATACCGTGGTCGTTGCTGCGGTGTTGCCGTGACTCACAGTGCCTATGACCATAGTGTTTGCACTCGCGGCAAGTTTAGCTGCGATAGCTGCGGTCATGGCATTCGTTTTAAAACTGTAACAAATACCACCCTTATCTGAATCAACAGTTGCTTCAATATATATGGTGTAAGTCTTACCAACCTCAAAACCGTTAGCAGCAGTACACGCAATGGTTTCTGTGTAAAATCCGGTTGTAGCTGCATCGTCTAACTTGGCTAATGTTCCGGTCAGTATGTCAGCAGCGGTTTCGTCTTCATACACATAATAAAGAGTCGATGTGGCGTCCGAAAGTACACCGGTATCAGGGTCATGACAGCAAATTGAAAAAGTCAAGTTATCT
>DATKXE010000070.1:0-2154 GCA_035529195.1 Anaerolineales bacterium | reverse complement strand
GAAGAATTCGAGGAGATGTTCCCAACCCCAGTGCAAAAGAACAGCGGCACTCCCGTACCTCAGCCTGCTGTCCCACAGATGGCGTAATCCCACACATCAATAGGGCGAGGAACAATCTTCGAAGATTGTTCCACGCCCTATTTTTTAATCCGGAATTTGCTTGAAAAATGTCCTCAACCCCCAAAATGATTGATCAATACAAATCTGCATACTACCAACATGAAGAACCCGGATACTTGAGGATCAGCGGTCCCGACCGCATGGCATTTCTCCAGCGCCAAACAACCAATGATATCGGATTATTATCACCAGACCAGTCCCTGGTTACTGTCCTTACCTCCCCGGCAGGTCGCATCTTGGATGTGCTATGGGTCATCGATGAGGGTGAAGAAACCTTAGGGGTATTAACTTTACCGGGACAGGGCGATCAAACAGCTGAATTTTTGAATAAGCGCATTTTCTTCATGGACAAAGTCTCCATAGAGAATAAAAGTGATGCTCTCTTGCAGCTTGATCTCTTTGGAGGAGGGACGACCAAATTCATTCAGGAATTGGGTCTTCAACTTGAAATCGGGGAGAATAAAATCATTGCTGGTAGTCTGGCCGAGGTTCCTATAAGGATTCTCATTCATCATGAACTGGGTTCCCGCATTCTGGTCCCAAGCGCCGCAGTACGCCAGATAACTTCCGTTCTTGAGCATAAGAACTCGCTGCCGCTCTCTCTTGAAGATTATGAAATACTGCGCGTCGAAACAGGAATACCTGCCGCGGGTCATGAACTGGTTGAAGATTACACACCCTTAGAAATTGGTTTTCGTTGGGCGATATCCGAAAACAAAGGCTGCTACACAGGGCAGGAAGTCATCGCCCGTCAAGTAAATTATGACAAAGTAACCCGGCAGCTTGTCGGTCTCTGCATCGATGAAACACCACACATTGGTGATACACTTTATGCTCAGGAAAACAACCAACCTGCTGGAACAATCACTTCCCTGGCGTTGTCCCCTCGCTTTGGAGTTATCGCCTTAGCCGTCATCAAACGCCCTTTCCACCAACCGGGTACTGAGCTGATCCTGAACAATGGAGATCGGGTAAACAAGGCAGTGACGAACGCTCTTCCTTTTCAATAGAACCCTGGATTTAGCAAAAGGTTTTCATACCGCTAGAGGTTCGCAAGCACAGGTCTCAAGATCTTGAATCCCCCGCTCCCATTTGAAGATAAAATCATTTTAATTACCGGAGCGGGCCGAGGTATCGGCCGTGCGATCGCTTTGCACTTTGCCAGCTTAGGCGCACAGGTAATTATAAATTTCTTTCGCAATCGAAAACCCGCTGAACAGACTGCAGCAGCTGTTCGCGCCTTCGGTCAACAAGCACTGGTTGTCAAAGCCAATGTGGGTACGGATGAAGGTCTGGACCATCTCTTCCATGAAGTAGAAGACAAATTTGGTGGTTTGGATATACTGGTCAATAATGCCGCCTCTGGATTCAATCGCCCTGCTCTCCAACAAAAACCAAAAGGCTGGGATTGGACCATGAATATCAACGCGCGCGCATTGCTGTTCTCTGCTCAGCGTGCCGTGCCCTTGATGGAAAAACGAGGTGGGGGATTCATCGTTAGTATTTCCAGTCCTGGTTCAGAGAGAGTCCTTCCAGATTACGTCGCCGTTGGAGCAAGTAAAGCCGCACTAGAAGCAATCACGCGCTATCTGGCGGTTGAATTGGCTGAGAAGAACATTATCGTCAATGCAGTCTCCCCAGGTGTTGTGGATACAGAAGCGCTCCTTCACTTTGATGCCGTACAAGGTGAAAAATTCATCGAATCAGTGGTCGACCAAACACCAGCGGGGCGTCTGGTCACCCCAGAGGATATCGCCCAATTGGTTGCATTCCTATGCAGCCCGGCTGCAAGCATGATCCGGGGACAGGTTATCTTGATCGATGGGGGGTACACGCTTCGGGGATAAACCACAACATCAAGGATGACCTCAAACAGCCAATCCTTTATTTTCTGTCCAAATCTGCAGGTTAAACTAAACTACCGGGCATCAATATAATTTCGGGAGGACAATTATGTTTAAATTTGTTCTTCAATCTAAGATTCGTTTCCCTCTATAACCATATTAACCTGTAAGGGTAATTTATACGCCGATT
>DATKXE010000069.1:0-3710 GCA_035529195.1 Anaerolineales bacterium | reverse complement strand
TACTTTGTTAGCCGAGGGTGTCCGGGATGGTGCCGCTGCGAGAGCAGCTTCAGATTCACTCTATACTGAACGCAGTGGCAAGGTATCCTCGACCCTCAATATATTGTCTGTTGATAATCAGACCAAGACTCTGGTAATTACACGCAATAATCCAGCTCCTGTATTGATTGCGAATAACGAGGATATCCTCATTCTGGATGAAACATCCCTCCCCATTGGTTTGTATCGGGGTACCCGCCCGGTGATTAATGAACTAGCACTGGAAGTAGGTTTGACCACAGTCGTTTACACCGATGGAATTGTACATGCCGGTTCTCGTTATGGCGAATCTATAGATGTACGAACTTGTTTACAAGCTTTGCTGGAAAACGAAGATCCAACTCCCCAACTCATCGCTGATTCCCTGCTTGAGAATGCCTTAAATCTCGATCATGGTCGACCGTCTGATGATATCAGTGTGGTTGTATTGAGAGTTATGAGCAGATCTGGGGATGATGTCAGGCGGATGACAGTACGTTTGCCATTGGATATTCGATAAGTGAGTTTCTCATTGTATGGATGAGAATCTCAAGACTTTCCCCCAGGATCAACTTAACCAAATCACATAATATGCTAGGCAGCAACTGAATGTCCGATCTTCCAGTGAAAAATAATTTAATTGGAATCGTGGGGCCTTGTTCAGCTGGGAAATCAACTTTGATTAAAAAGCTTCAGAAGCATGGTTATATTTGCAGGCACATTGCCCAGGAACATTCATATGTACCTCAAATGTGGTTAAAAATTGTCAATCCTCGAGTACTAATTTATCTGGATGTATCCCACGAAGTCTCTTTAGAGCGCCGAAAATTAAATCTCACTTCTAAAGAATTCGATGAGCAAAAGCAACGATTAACTCATGCTCATCAGAATGCAGATATTTATATACATACCGATCCTTTATCACCGGGGGAGGTATACGATTTTGTAATGGAATCGTTTAAGAATAAAGATATCCAACCTTAAAGAAAGTTTTTGATTTCAATCTTGTGATTGATTTTACAAACTCAAAAATTGGGAGTATAATGCTTTGGCTCGCCAGCCACAGGCTGGCATTTATTGATTTTTAGGAGTTTGGATATTTATGAGGACCTATCGCTGGTTAGTCATCATCCTGGTTGTGGTCGCAGCGGCGATTTGGATTGACCTTCCAAACAATCCTGGCATTCACATTGCTGGGATAAACCGCGAAATAGAAACAAGGCTTGGTTTAGATCTGGTTGGAGGGGTTCAGGCTCTCTTGGAAGCAGACTTACCTGAGGGAACCGCTGTAGATTCTGAAAAAATGCAAACAGCCACCCGTATTGTTGAAAACCGTGTCAATGGTCTTGGTGTGACAGAGGCATTGGTCCAGCAAGCAGGTGATCAACGTATCGTCGTCGAGCTTCCTGGTATTGAAGATCCAACTATTGCTATTTCAACTATCCAGGAAACGGGTCTGCTCGAGTTCGTATCGATGGGATTATCACCACAACCCGCTGGCGCGATTATTGTTACCGACGTAGCAACTTCGGAAGCCCCTCTTGAAGGCCAGCAGGTATGGGAAACAATTATGACTGGAGATACCATTGAGAATGTTCAGGTCTCCCGCGATCCTTCTGGCCAATATGTGATTCAATTTCGGCTTAACTCGGAAGGAGCACAGATTTTCGCTGATTACACAACACAACATGTTGGTGAATATCTGGGTATCGTCCTGGATAAGACTGTGATCTCTGCTCCTGTGGTCAATGAACCGATCAAAGAAGGAGAAGGAGTGATCAGTGGAGCATTCACCCTTGAAAGTGCAAATAATTTGGCTATCCAGCTCCGCTATGGTTCCCTTCCAATCCCATTAAAAGTTGTAGAAACCCGCACCATTGGTCCCTCACTCGGCCAAGATTCTCTAGATAAGAGTCTCACTGCCCTGCTGATTGGTTTCATCGTCGTAATTTTGTTCATGGCGATCTATTACCGTTTGCCAGGTGTTTTGGCTGATATTTCCATCATTATTTATGCCTTAGTCACATTTTCAATTTTCCGTTACCTGCCTGTAACATTGACGCTGCCTGGAATTGCTGGGTTCATGTTGAGCACCGGCAGTGCCTTGGATGCCAATATCCTCATTTTTGAACGTTTAAAAGAGGAGTTGCGTGCTGGGAGGAAATTAAATCAAGCGGTTGATATCGCTTGGAAACGGGCTTGGCCTTCAATACGTGATTCGAACATAGCTACCTTAATCACCTGCGGCATCCTGTTTTGGTTTGGGAGTGCCTTCGGTGCGACCATTGTCAAGGGGTTCTCATTAACCCTCGCGATCGGCGTTATGATCAGTTTGTTTACTGCGCTTATAGTCACTCGGACATTTATGAATCTGGTGCTCGCATTTGTCCGCGATAAGAATTATTCCAGATGGTTTGGAATCTAAAACAGGAATCATTTTATGTTCAATATTCTCGGAAGAAGGTATCTTTTTTTTGGTCTTTCATTACTGCTTATCTTGCCAGGTATCATACTGGCGATCCTTTATGGTTTGAATTTATCGGTCGACTTCACAGGTGGAACATTAGTCGAGATAAGATTCGAATCCGGCAATGCTCCCCCACTGGAGAATGTTGTTGAGGTATACAATCAATATGAGATCAGTGATGTCCAGGTTCAAACAACTGGGGATAATACCATCATCGCCAGATCTTCTTTTTTGGAAGATTCCACCCGGGCTAAGATTTTAGCAGCTGTCGAAGAACAAGCAGGTGAACGGGTTACCATAATCCGCATCGACAGCGTGGGAGCAACCATTGGACAGGAAGTTACTCTGCGAGCAGCTCTGGCTGTCGCTGTTGCAGCTATCATCGTTGTAATTTATATTACCTTCGCTTTCCGCGGCATGCCGAATGCGTTTCGTAATGGTATTTGTGCGATCATCGCCGAATTACATGATGTGTTAATCATTTTTAGCCTACTGATGATCGGTGGTATCTTGTGGAGTTGGCAAATCGATGCTCTCTTCCTTACGGCACTATTGACGGTGATCGGCTTCTCAGTTCAAGATACGATTGTGGTTTTTGATCGTATCCGTGAAAATTCTACAATCTACCGGCGCTTGCCGTTTGAGACACTCGTCAATCATTCCATCATCCAAACCTTGCAGCGCTCAATAAACACTCAATTGATGACCGTTGAGTTCATGCTTCTGGCCCTAGTTTTATTCGGTGGTTTGACCCTCAGGCAATTTGCGGTCATCCTTTTTGTCGGTTTATTCAGCGGTACCTATTCATCGATCTTCATCGCTGCTCCAGTCCTGGTTGTCTGGGAGAATCGGGAGTGGCAGACTTGGTTTGGCAGGGGCAAGAAGAAGAAGCAGGCCACTGTATAATTGCCATACGAAAGGATAAGAGGGGTTTTGGCGGATAGTGTACCTTGTCAAAACCTTTTTTTATTACCAAATGAAACCTAAACATATAGCCTCAACTGATGAAATTACTGTAGAAACAAGACCAAACTATGTGGTCGAGACGTGGGATAAATCCCATCCATCGCCAAGACGACACGGGGTCAGAAGAGTATTCAGGATGGGATGTTTGGTCCTGCTGGCAATATTTGCCTGTATTTTGTTTGTAAGCATGATCTATTTTTTGGTTCCATTCAGGACAAACCTGCTGGTACTTGGAATCGACCGAGTCCCAGAAGGCAGC
>DATKXE010000068.1:0-3880 GCA_035529195.1 Anaerolineales bacterium | reverse complement strand
GATAATTTTTGCTATCCCAGATCGGGCCGTGAATGGTATAAAATATGTTATCAATCTACTTCGCACAGACTGACATTATATTCGAATGTTTATTTTAGATCTAAATTTCCCATATATACTACCCGATTTATGCTTCTAAAGATGGTTATCCACAAAGCAAAATTCCTTTGTAAAATATTCGTCATTTCGTAGCAAATAATCCTGACCCTCCACGAGCCATTATGTTATTAAGTCTCGATCTTGGCACCACTCATTCCAAAGCTGGTTTATTTTCCAGGAATGGCAGTCTGCAAAGTGTTGCCAGGCAGCAAACCGTTGCCCATCATGAACCCTCAGGCAGCGCATATTATGACCCAGAAGAGATGTGGGCTGCGGTCATCAAGATCATCTGTGAAGTCACAAAAGGGCTCGATACCCGCGAGATCGCCGCAGTGGGTATCGCCAGCATGGCAGAAACGGGTCTGCTGGTTGACAAACAGACCGGTGAAGCGCGATCACACATGCTTCCCTGGTATGATGCCAGTGCGGCCCCCCAGGTAAATTTTATCCAACAGAACAGCGACCCGGTGACCCGATTTTGTCACTCCGGTATGCGCCCCAATTTTAAATGCAGCCTGGTAAAACTGCTCTGGCTGCGCGAGAAAGATCCCCACCTCCTGGAAGGTAGTGTCTGGCTGTCAACTGCGGACTACATCGCATTTCGCCTAACAGGGAACACAGCCACGGATTATTCTCTCGCCGGGCGCAGCTATGCCTACCAGCTTGAGCAGCTGTCCTGGGATATTGAATGGCTGGAAAGATTTGGTTTCCGAGCAGATCTATACCCACAGGCAGTTCCCAGTGGTCACCCAATCGGAGGGATAAGGAAAGAATCTGCCCTGCTTATTGGATTACCTCCAGGCACCCCGGTAGCCATCAGTGGTCACGATCATGTTTGTGCCGCATTTGCGGCGGTTGGCACCAAATCTGGGTTGGCTCTTGATTCGATGGGTACTGCTGAGGCCCTGGTTGGAAATTTTGATCGAGATAAATTGGGAAAGGAGGAATATCTATCCGGCCTGGTGTTCGGCCGACATGTCGCTGGTGGAGGCTACTACTGGATGGGAGGCATGTCAGCCTCCGGAGGTTCAATTGAATGGCTGCGCACAATTCTTGGTGATCCTACGCTTTCTTACCAGGAATTAGAGGTACTCGTCGAGAAGGCTCCCCCAGGTCCAACTGGCATATTGTATTTTCCCTACCTTTCAGGCAGCGGGTCTCCCCACACAGATATCCAGGCACGCGGGGCATTTGTTGGGCTGGTTCAGATTCACAAGCGCTCGGATCTGGTTAAGGCAGTTCTTGAAGGCACAGCCTACGAAGCGGAATTTATTCGCCAGGCAGCACAAAAGATCTTACGAAAAGAAATCAGCTCGTTAAAAGTATCTGGCGGTGGCTCACGTCTCAAAAAATGGGTGCAGATCAAGGCAGATGTCTCCGGATGTGAAATAGAAGTATCCACGCTCAGTGAAGCAGCACTGCTTGGTGCGGCTTTGGTGGCCGGGATCGGCTGCGGTGTCTATAGCGATGAAAAGGAAGCCAGAGCTTTTTTGATCAGCTCAGCAGGTCCCATCTACCAGCCAAACGGCACCCATAACCGCATTTACCAGCAGCTTTATCAGGAGGGATTCTTACCCTTACAAAATCCTTTACGCGACATCAGCAGCAAGATTTCATCAACTTCTCTTACTACCAAGGGCTAATTTCGGCAGCTTCCATCCACCTTCGCCTCCCACACGGATCTCTCGCCGCTGAAATCGCCACCAGGCAAGCAAAGCCAGCACCATTGTTATCCCCATTAAGCCCAACAGGCTTCCCCAATCAATTCCCTCTATTGCAGCTCCTCCCTGGTAAAAATACAGCGGGGTCAGCTCGAAAATCGAACTCAGTTCCGGTTTGATGTTTGCCAGCCCGACGAGCAGAAAGTTCACCAGCAGCAACCCACCAGCCAGGCCCGTAGCCATTCGGGCTGCAGGAAGCAGCATGCTGAACAGAAGCGCCATGACGCCAAAAAGCACCAGGACCACATACAGCGGTAAGAATGGCTGCAGCAGCTCGACCGCACTGAGATTCAAACCTGAACTCTCAGCAGGAATCAGCCAGCCTAACCAGCTGACCAGCAGGATGATCGCCGTAGCGACAAGAAAGCCAAGCAAACGTCCCCAGAAGAAACCCGACCTGCTCACCGGGTAGGAAACCAGCAGGTCCAGGATGCCTTTTTCTTCGTCTCCGACCAATAAATTCGCGCAGGCAGTTACAGCAAAGAAACCGATGAACAGCGTCATATAGCTGAAGTAATAGGTATCCATGTAACCTTTGGGCGACATGATGTCAAGAATATTGGGGAAGAAAGCCAGCATTTCGGGGGGGTAATTCTCCAGGTTTTCCAGGAAGCCCTCCATCATCTCCAAAGAGGTGAAGAAATTTGCCATCATCAAACCATAGGCGAACAATCCGATTCCCCATCCAATGATCGCGCCTCGCATACGGCGCAAAGTGTGTTTAATTTCTGTGAACATGTTAATTTACCTCCTTACTTTCGGTCTTGTAATATGCCAGGAATGCTTCCTCCAACGATTGGCGTTGCAGAGTTATATCGCTGACCGGATATTCTCCCAGCGCTTTTACCACGTTATCCAAATCTCCCTCAACTCGCAGAGTAGCCACGGCGCCGTTTCCTTGAGAGAGCAGAGATACTCCAGGCACCTTGTCCAGGCGGCTGGCGTCAACCTTATCTTTAAAACGGATCTGCATCTGGCGTACTTCCATCTTGACCAGCTTGCCCGGCTCCGCTTCTTCGATGATCACACCTTGGTTGATGATCGCCACCCGGTCCGCTAAACTCTCGACCTCATTGATGATGTGCGAGGAAAAGAATATTGTCGTACCCGCAGTTTTCGCCTCCCTCAGCAAACGGTACACCTCTTGCTGCATCAATGGATCCAACCCGCTGGTTGGTTCATCCATCAGCAACAAACGCGGTTTATGCATTAGAGCTTGCACTAGACCAACCTTCTGCTTATTGCCTTTTGACAGGTTCTTGATCGGTATATCCAGGTTTAGCTCTAGCCTCTCAGCCAATTGGTGCATATAGTTCGATTCAACATTGTCCCCGCGCAATTCAGTGAAGTAACGTAGTGCACTCTTTACGCGCAAGTTGGCCTCCATGTTCAGTTCTCCGGGGAGATATCCAACCACGGCATGCACGGCTCGCGGATTTTTTTGGGGATTAAGCCCCAAAACCTGGATCGAACCGGATTGAGGGCGGATCATATCCAGCATGCAGCGGATAGTCGTCGTTTTCCCTGCCCCATTAGGGCCCAGGAATCCGAACAGCTCACCTTCTCTTACCTCAATGTTCACCCCACGCAAGGCCTCCACCTTGCCGTAGGATTTATACAAGTCGTGAACCTCAATCGCATTGATGTTGTTCATCTTTACCTCCTGATTTGTGATTGAAAGATCTTCTTTTGACAATTGTTTAATATAAGGCTTCCGGAATGCGGGCCTGTAGATCGTTCTCGTCTGCAATTTGGCAATATGTGGAGGTTTTCCACCCGGCACGGGAAAGCCCACATGAATGGGAAAAGCCCTTACCATCGACCATCTCCAGAGAAGATGCGGAATCATCTAAGGGGAGAATATAGTTAGCTTTCATCATTTCCTCCGTGGTAATCTTTTCCCTGCCTATTAACTGAGATCAATTCCAGATTTAAATCCCATATCCTATTCAATAGACCTCGCAATGCCGCCTGGTCAGGGATGTCACTGAGCAGTATGGTTTGGCTGATGTCTATTTCTTGATTACCTCTATTTAATTTCACATTTCCCAACCAATCTG
>DATKXE010000067.1:0-5090 GCA_035529195.1 Anaerolineales bacterium | reverse complement strand
ATTTTTACTTCTATCACAATAATAAGGCAGGCGCCCAATTTATCTGTGCCGAATTAGAAAAGGACGGGTTTCATGCAGCTGTTCAGGAAGGGGCAATTGAGGGTGAATGGCTTTGTTTAGCTTCTATGAGCTTTATACCTTCAATTGAGAAACTTACCGATGTACAAAGCGTTTTCGATGAGTTAATAAGCACATATGGTGGAGAATACGATGGTTGGGAGACAGTTGTTATACCAAAGTAGGTTTTTCTGAAGATCAAATCACGAAACTCCTAATCAAATTATGACTGGTACTTTTTCTCCATATGCTTGATATTTATTCTCGACTAAGATGATGGGGTCTGAAAATATACTTGATCACGAAAACTCTCATATTGCACAACGAAGATGAGGTAATGGGGAGAGGTATTTCATGGATTCAATCTTCCTCGGGATAAATACTCTTATCAGCAGTTGGATCGCAGCTATCCTTCTCGCAGCTTTGGTAGTATTTTTTCTTATTCGAACTGAATATTTTAGATCCCTCATAAATTGGTTAGAGAGGGCTTCACCGAACGAATTTATCCTGCACAATTCTCGATCGCTGCTGACAGGATCAATCCTGATTTCAATTGGATTGTTCTTGGCTATATTAATGAGTCTTGAACCTGATCAAGATGGCATTTTATTATCAACGGGAAGAAACATCATATCCGATGCAATGTGGGAACGATATTACCCTTATATGGATGATCTTTTCATCGCATTGGGAATCCTATTTCTGCTCGCGTTCATTCCATCCATAAATTTCATCTTCTCTCGAATATGCAAGATTATTAATAACCATAGTGAGACTCGCTTCCGCGTGGTGAGATTTCAGAATTTAGAGATCTTTACGCCAAACCAGATGGTTGCAGTACTGGTTGTAATTGCTAAATATGTTCGTTTGGGGGTAATTCTGGTAGTATTCATTTTATTCATTACCTTGGTATTCAGCCTTTATCCCCAAACTGATGGACTGGCTCAAACATTATTGCTCAAGATAAATGAGGGATTAAGCGCTGTTTGGAAGCAGGTGCTATGATTTTTTCCGAATATGATCGCACTGATCACCATAATATTGATTACCCGTTTTGCATTAAAGCTGCTCCGATTTTCTTATGATGGACTTCAGAAGGGTAAAATAAGATTTTCTAGCATCCATCCCGAAGTGGTTGAACCAACATACCAAATACTTAGATTCTTGGTGATTGCCTTCGCCCTGGTTGCTGCTTTTCCTTACATTCCAGGTTCATCTTCTCCGATGTTCAGGGGTCTCTCAATTTTTGTAGGTTTTTTAATCTCGCTTGGATCAACTTCATTGATAACCAATATCATCTCTGGAATCGTATTAACCTATTCCAGGGGATTGAAAATCGGGGACAGAGTAAAGATCGGAGATACAGTGGGTGATGTAATTGACCGGACACTGTTAGTTACAAGAGTGAGAACAATAAAAAATGAAATCATAACAATTCCTAATGTTGTGGTGATGCAGAATGAAATCGTTAATTTCAGTGCCGAAGCTCATAGGGAGGGTCTCATACTCCATACTTCAATCACGATAGGATACGATGAACCATGGAGACATGTTCAAAAGTTATTAATCAGAGCTGCTCACGAAACAATCGATATTCTAGAAACCCCCAAACCTTTTGTTCTAAAAACAAGTCTAGATAATCACTATGTATCCTACGAAATAAATGCATTTACCAACAACCCTGTCCGGATGGCGGACATATACTCCGAACTCCATCAAAATATTCTAGATAAATTCAATCAGGCAAGTGTTGAAATTATGTCCCCCACGTATTTTGCCTTCCGGGACGGTCATGGGTCTACAATTCCTCAAATCGATACTCCAGAAAATGGGAATGGAAATAGTTCTCCGAAAAGTAAGCCAAGCTCCTCCTTCAAACCCTATCGTGAAAAAACCCAACCCTTGGGTTCCAGATAATCAAATCCTTCGGAAATTAACCCAAATATTGGCTGCCTCTTCTCAACCCCCGCAATTGATAAATCACAGATTGCTTTCAAGGATGATGGGTAGTGCAGAGAAGAATTAAGATCTGAAAGTCAACTCTATCTCAAATCTGATATATAATATTCAAACTAGAAAGAATACCTCCAAATGACAAAGAAGGAGGACGAATGTCTTTTGAATCATTGATCATCTGGGTTATTGTTGGTGCATTAGCTGGAATTATTCTCGATACTTTGATGGGTGGCATGCGCATTGGATTAGGGGGTGCAATGTTGATTGGTATCGTCGGAGCGATAGTGAGCGGATGGGCCTTCGATGCATTTGGGATTCAACTTCTGAGCGGCCTCTTTGGCACGATCGTTGAGGCTTTGATTGGCGCAGTTGCATTGCTCCTAATATTCGGAGTATTTCGCAGGTATTGACCCTGTCTCAAGGAATTAATCGCTGGAAAGATGATTCCCCCCGCAGGCAGCTGCTCAGAGATTGGGTAGCTCCTCCAACTTATTCTCTTCAATCCACAACTTAATATTCTTTTCAGCACTGGAAACTATATTTTCAGTGTGATCCATCATGGATCGAGGTTGTTCAATGCGAGCAACCTGGTGATTTCGCTGAAGAAGTACATCCATAATTTTCATCACAGCATATTCATCCATACCTTCAATATTGGGCAAGGATTGGATTTTTTCCAGCCAGAAGGGAACAACACCCCAATTAAAAGGACAGCCCGGGGGAATGTCATATCTCCCTTTAGGGTGGGTGAACACCAAACCACCTTTGATTTGGGTGATATCTGGTGAACGGCTTACCAAATCTGCTGCATGGCGTTTAATAGTCTCCAAAACATCATCAGCAGCTCGCTGCCATTGATTTTCGAAGGCTTGGTTCGGTTCTCGAATCTCGAACCTTTGACTTGGATTTATCCTTCGAGTTGATTGGATCTGTGACCATACTCCATCATGCCATCGAATCAGCCCTTTCAAGTATTTGACTTCGAATACCCAAATCCCCTTTGGACCAACAAGGATAATGTCCACATCCTCGCCTTGACGCTGTTGTAATCCATACAATATATATGAATTATCTGCCAGAGACAGTAGACGGGTAATAAAATGGAATTCTCCAGTTGCACCTGGGTGGGGTTTTTTTCTAGGTAGGGAACCCAGCAAGCCTTCCTTCCAGAGAGGCATGAGGGGATAGAATAAATCAGTCTTGAGCGGATTTTGTGGCAGCTGTGGTTTTTTCTGATCTCTCTGCCAAATCCATAAAACGATGATGATTGCCCAACCGGTCAAACCGCTGAGGATCAACAGAGGGGAGAAACAGAAGAGTGGACCTCGAAAATCACCAATCTCGTTGATCAGGATCAATCCTGGAAGAACCAGGATGCCCAGGATGAGCAGAATAGTAGACATCCAAATGCCCACCCGTAATCTGCGGGAGAACACAGTGCGCTGATTATTGAAATTTTCAAGTTCATGATCATATCTAGCACGCTGCTGCGCATAGATAGTTAACAGCGGCTTTCTCCATTTACTCTGCAATTCATTTTCAGCTGATTGAATTCTGACATATGATTGGATTATTTCTGAAATCTGGTTATTAATGATTTGCATGGTCATTTTGAGAAGAGGAGTCCATATCGATGATGGAGATTAGCAGTCAATTTTCAGTACTTGAAAAAGTGTCAATCAATCCACATTGGGCCTGAGTTTACTTCCCCTCATCATTTGGTATTTGAAAAACAATAATTGACCGAAGATCATCTATTGGTTTTAGATCTCCATCACGGTCTTCGTAATACCAATGCTGCCAACCATTACTTGGTTTACCGTCAGCGATATGTTTTGCAGTTTGATGGATTGAGCCAATAAACTCATTAATAATTAGCATACTATCGGCTCTAATGGTAGCCTCCCAATTCCTGTCAGCATTGAAATAAAGGGATTGACCAGGGCTTAACAACCCGGTTTCAATCAGATTTCCGAATGGGACTCGCTTTTGGTTACGTTTTTTATCACTGACATCATAGAGAGCAGGATCTACTTTTTTGATCTCTACAGCATCGAGCCGTTCTTGAGCTAATCTTACATAGGTCGAATTCTGTTCGATTCCGATCCAATGTCGATCTAATTTCTTGGCTACAGCACCTGTCGTTCCAGTACCAAAAAACGGATCCAGAATAATATCCCCTGGATTTGATGAGGAAATGATGATCCGGTAAAGCAGAGCTTCAGGTTTTTGTGTAGAATGCGCTTTTTTGCCATTAATTTTTAGCCTCTCTGCTCCGGTACATAAAGGTATTTGCCAATCACTGCGCATCTGGCGTCCATCGTTGAGGTTTTTCATGGCATGGTAATTAAATTTGTATTTACTTTTTTTCCGCTTGGAAGCCCAAATTAAGGTCTCGTGTGCATTGGTAAACCTGACCCCGCGAAAATTAGGCATCGGATTTGTTTTAACCCACAAGACATCATTCAAGAACCAAAAGCCTAAATCCTGCATCAGATACCCAAGGCGAAAGATATTATGGTAGCTACCTATCACCCAGATAGTTCCATTGTCTTTTAATACTCGTCTACATTCTGACAACCAAGAAAGGGAGAAATTATCGTAGCTGGCAAAATCTGGAAATTGATCCCAATCATCTTTAACTCCATTCACAAGCGTATGGTTCGGTCGCCAAAGTTTTTGATTCAGCTGCAAGTTGTACGGGGGATCTGCAAATATCAGATCAATCGACTCATCAGGAAAGGATTTCAGGATATCAATACAATCCCCTTCAATGATTTGATCAGGTTTCACGTCTTGATTATCCATAATGAAACTATAAAAGAAAAGCATCAGGAATGCAAGTAAATCAAATAAAAAGAGCACCTACCTGCAGAAATTGGATGGAGGTAGGTGCAAATTCAGATATTTCAGGAGATCTGTCAATCATCCTCATGGCATGGTTGGTTCTCCGAGAAACACAACGAACAATTCATTCTCCTCACCAAACAAATACAAGTGGTTACCATCAATGAAACCGCCATCATATGAGGGGATATCCTTAAGATTGACGCTCCAAATCGGATCGTCAGAAGTTG
>DATKXE010000066.1:0-3404 GCA_035529195.1 Anaerolineales bacterium | reverse complement strand
CAGCTATTTTTGACGGCAGTTCTAGATTAATTTCTAACTTGGGCAATCATCCATCCGACAAAGGAGTGGTAATCTCGTCCCATGACCTGAGTACTACCTTCATCAGTTAATAACGAACCAGGCGAGTATCTGTTACACTTGCTGCTTGGAACTAATCACTAAGATTTAGGATATACAATACTATGGCACAAAAGAAATTTGTACGTGTTATCAACCATGAAACCGGTCAGATCTTGATCAACTCGGCACGCTGGTGTTCGAGCCGTTTATGCCGCTTGCGGGGACTGCAATTTCGTAGAAAGCTCAAACCTGGTGAAGCATTGATATTAGTCCATGACAAGGATTCAATTGCCACCACATCCATCCATATGTTTTTTGTGTTTTTTCCAATTGCAGCTATCTGGATTAATGGTAAAGGAAAAGTCACCAGTGCACAAATTGCTAAGCCCTGGCGACCTTATTATGCTTCCCCTGAACCAGCAACCTACGTTATCGAGACCTCTCCAGATTTCCTTACTAAAGTTGCTGTAGGTGATATCTTAGATTTTGTGGAACCTGATTGATCAAATAGATTTCAATTAAGCGATATTAGTTGATGTCTCGAAGATATTTGGTGGGAGATCGATATTATTGACCGCGAATTTCTCTGCGAACTTCGGTCTAAGACCGGTTGATTTCAGCTGACCGATCACGCGGCCATTTTGAAAACCAGTTTGTTCATAGACAAATATATCCTGCATTACGATGCTGTCGCCCTCCAGACCTTGGACCTCAGAAACCTGGGTGACCTTGCGGGTACCATCCCGCATGCGGTTCATATGCACGATCAATTCGATGGCCGAAGCGACCTGTTCGCGAATCGCTTTCAAAGGCAATTCCATCCCAGCCATTAAGACCATGGTCTCTATACGGCGCAAGGTGTCTCTGGGGCTGTTCGAATGGATCGTGGTCATCGATCCATCATGACCGGTGTTCATTGCCTGCAGCATATCCAGGGCTTCGCCTCCACGCGCCTCGCCAACGATGATCCGATCTGGGCGCATACGCAGGGCATTTATCACCAGCTGCCGGATAGTAACCTCACCTCTACCTTCAACATTGGGAGGACGTTTCTCCAGGCGACCAACATGCTCCTGTTTCATCTGGAGCTCAGCTGTATCTTCAATCGTCAATATTCGCTCACGATTGGGGATAAAAGCTGAAACGACGTTTAACAATGTGGTTTTTCCAGTACCCGTACCGCCGGAGATCACCAAATTAACCCGTGCCTCGACACATGCCTTAATGAAAGAAACCAAATTCGGCGAGAAAGTCCCATTAGCGATTAAATCCTGGGCTGTATAGGGAGTGGTCGCAAATTTACGAATTGTCAGCAGCGGACCATCAAGTGACAGGGGGGGAATGGTAGCGTTTACACGATAACCAGATGGCAGACGGGCATCGACCATGGGAGATGATTCGTCCACGCGCCGTCCAAGCGGAGAGACGATGCGATCGATAATGCGCATCAGGTGAGCATCATTTTCGAAGGTTACATTTGTTTTTTCGATTAAACCGTAGCGCTCAATATAGACATTTTTGGGGCCATTTGCCATGATTTCGGTGATGGAAGAATCCTCCAGCAAGGGCTCCAACGGCCCATATCCCAGAATATCAGCAACCACCCAATCCAATAATTGTGCTCGATTGGAGCGGGTATAAAGCAAATTTTCCTCAGCCAGCACCTGGTTGAAGAGATTTTCGATCAAAGTGCGCATCTGCGCCTGCTGTTCCAGGTTGATTTGGCCTTCTGTTTCAGCCAGCAATTTGCGCTGAACACGATCTCGAATCTGGTACACATCCCCGGATATCCCACCAATGGCCTCTAATGTTGAGACCGGGGCTTGCTCTTCCCGATCGATATAATTCGGGTTTTTCCCGTTCACTGCAGGACGGTTTGAAAACATGTAATCTCTCCTAAAACAACGACTTCGGTTACCGGCTCAGGCGTTTATGGCAGAATTGGTATCAGTAATTCCTGACCGGGAATGATAATATTCGGATTTGCTAGATTGTTTGCGGTAGCGATCAGGTTGACTGTTGAATTGTAGTCCAATGCCAGCTGGGATAGATAATCATCCGAGGTAACCACATGCACCACCACATCAAACACCTGGTTAGCCCAGGTGGCAGCCTCCCGGTAATAGCGGAAGGCTTCCCGCATGTTACCTTGCGCTGCATATTCCTCCGCAGTACTTAATGCCTCCGCCATAGCCGAGCTGTATTGGTTAGCGCGAGCCCTGAGATCAGCCATCTCGATTGCGGACTGGTAAAGTCTAACCGCGGGATCATAATCTCCTAACAAACCCTGCGCTTCGGCGATCCGCATCTGGATTTCATACAAACGTCCCTTGGAGGAGGGGTCTTCGTTGGCGATCACAGCTGCCCGTTGAAAATCCTCCAGGGCTGAATCAAAATCACCGATCGCCATGGCGCTGTCACCCCGGGCAACGTACGCCTCATACAGGGTTTGCCGGGCGGCTCCTTTGGCATATCCTGGATCCTCGCCGAGCACGATTTCCATATTGGCGATCGCATCCCCATAGGCGCTTTTTAGCAGGTTATCCTGGCCGAGCACGAACTGGTGCGCCAGCTCGCGCTGCATGGTGATCTCGGGGTCATTGGGTTTTAAGCGCAGCGCTTCGGTGAAGTATCGATCGGCGATTTTTAGCGCTTCCAGGGTGTTCGTTCCATCTACAATCGCTGATTGAGCCAGAAAAACGTAGCTTCTGAATAATCTTTCTTCGATCATCGAGCGCACCCTGGCTTGTTTGTCTTTAACTTCAGGTTCCTGGGGGCGCAATGCCAGTGCTCTCTGGAAGTAATCCTCAACCTTCTTGATCCCTTCGATCGTGTCCGAACTGTTGAGCAATGTCTCTGCTGCATTTACGTAGCTGGAAAACAAGCGGTCTTCAACATGAGCGGTTTGATAATCCGGGTTAAGCGAGTACATGCTGTAGTAGGATTCCGCAGCTTCTTCCCATTGTTCATTAGCAAAGTAGCCATCTGCTTCTCGCAGTTGATCACCTAACAATGTCTGATCCTGGATCGTTAATATCCGGTTCTTGACATCCCGGTAGTAGGGTTGTTGCCCCTCAATATCCTCCAAGACCACCAGTGCTGCAGTCAGTTCACCAGCATCAATTAAGGCCATAGCTTCAGCATATTGCTCGTCCAAAGCTTGCAGCTTTACTGCCTCGGTTCTGGTTGATTCCAATTCAGGATAATCCGCATCGACTGCTTCGATCTCATCCAATAAAGCCAAAGCTGGTTCAGCACGTCCCGCGCGAATATAATCCTGGGCGTCACGCATCTTGACATCTAAATCCAGAACCACCAGCTGGTACTCTACCGCCTGGCGAGTA
>DATKXE010000065.1:0-4238 GCA_035529195.1 Anaerolineales bacterium | reverse complement strand
GCCAAAAGACCACCAGCGAATAGGAAACAGGAGCTGATTTTGACGTTGGGCGACCATGCGGGCTAACGTGGGGGTGAGTTCAGGTCGCAGTGTGATCAGATTGCCACCACGATCTTTGAATACAAAGGATTGGTTTTTTACCAGTTCATCACCTGACTTGGCAGCATAAAGTTCAAGCGACTCAATCAGAGGACCTTCGTATTCTTGATAACCGTAAATTTCAGCAACTGAGCCGGCGGTTTCGTATAGCCACTTGCGGACCGCCATTAATTCAGGGTAAAAATCACGTGTTCCTTTAACGGATTGAATAACAGCCTTTTTTGCCAATTGGACACCTGGTATGGTTTAATGTTGGTTTGGTAATGATGAATTGTAGCATGAAAAAAGTTCTGTTATCCAGAGGGAGATAGCGCGATCAAAAAGAGGAGAAACCAATGAAAATCATTTCCTGGAATGTCAATGGGTTGCGAGCTGTGATATCTAAAGGAGCGCTTGGGGCAGTAATTGAGCAAGCGCCAGATATTTTGTGTTTACAAGAAATTAAAGTCAAGCCTGAGCAGTTGTCGAACAGTCAAATCGAGAATTTTGATGCTTTTCATAAGTACTGGAATTCTGCTGAAAGACCCGGATACAGCGGAGTGGTAACTTTCACCAAGGAAGCTCCGGATGTGGTCGATTATTCACTCGGCGAGGAGCGATTCGATATCGAAGGCAGGTCAGTCCGAATGGATTTTGGCGATCTGGTACTGTTCAATTTGTATGTACCTAATGGGCAGCGCGATCAAGGTAGAATGAACTACAAGCTTGATTTTTACTCCAGACTGCTGGAGATCTGCGATCAATTGCATGCAGAAGGGAAGAAAATAATCCTATATGGAGATTTTAATACAGCCCACAGGCCTATTGACCTAAAAAATCCAAAGCAGAATGAAAAGACATCCGGCTTTTTACCTGAGGAACGGGCTTGGATCGATAAATATCTCGATCATGAATTCATGGATGTTTACCGAGAAATTCTTGGCGATACAGTGCAATATACTTGGTGGACTTACCGGGTGAATGCTCGTATGCGTAATATTGGCTGGCGGTTGGATTATTTCTTGATTTCGAGGAATCTAATTGCACGGGTTGAGAAGGTCGAAATTTATGATCAGGTAATGGGATCTGATCACTGCCCAATTGGTTTGGAATTGAAAATCTAGCAGTTTGTTGATTACAAATGATCCAATTGCTGGAGAAATGCATCTGGATCATTCACGGGTTGCTGGCAAACAAATCCCTGGCAAACAAAGGCGGTTGGAGCATCATTCAGCAGCGTTCGCTGATCCAGTAAAGCAGGTACAGCATCGCCAAGAGCCGGTGGGGCAACAGCAGCGATGACGCCCGGGCGATAGCGTGACCAGAGCACATCAATGAGGGGTTGAATACGTGAATCGCCGCTGTTGCTCAAAATGGCAACTTCGTGGATATCGTGAAGAGCGAAATCCAATGCGCATAGCCAATAACTAAATGCAGTGGGATGCTGCACTGCCAATGATTGAATACTACCCAGAATTAATTCAGCCCTGGATCTCATCCCGCTGTCACCCTGATAGGCAGCTAATTGGAGTAGGGCGTGGGCTGCCAATGCATTCCCAGAAGGAGTAGCATTATCCTGGATATCCCGGGGTCTGATAAGCAAATCTTCATATTGCTGCGGGGTATCGAAAAACAACGCTTCTTGACTGGAAAAATTGACCTTCAAAGCAGCACTTAAGTCTAATGCGGCCTGAAACCATTGTAGATCTGGATCTGTTTGATAATGGGTCACCAAGGCTAGTATCAGCGAGGCATAATCATCAAGAAAGGCGTCGTTACCAGCAGCTCCATTGCGCCACGATCGATTTAGTCGCGCGCTATTCCTTAGATTCGAAAGGATGAAACTTAAATTGCGTGTAGCCATTTCCTTATACTTACTCAAATCTAAATATCGTCCAGCTTCCGAAAATGCCACACACATCCATCCATTCCATGCCACCAAGACTTTATCATCGGTTCCGGGTCTAATACGCCGGTCCCGGACCTCGAGCAGCTTTTGATTCAGATGTTTAAGATGGGTAGGCACATCCTTTACTGGAAGAGAGAACAATACTGCCAGCTGAAGATCATCCAGTGCCCGGCGAAGTATCACTTTGCCTTCAAAATTTTCTCCTTCTGAAAAGCCGTAAGCAGCGAGAATAAAATCCACCTCTTTGGAATCAGTTATTTCAGTGCGAATTTCATCTTCAGTCCAAACATAGAACTTTCCTTCAGTTCCTTCGGAATCGGCATCTATGCTGCTGTAAAAACCACCATCCGGATGCGTCATCTCCCGCATAACAAAATCTAACGTTTCTTCACAAATATCTCGATATTTCTGGTTTCCAGTGATTAAGTAAGCATGTAGATACGCACGCGCTAGCAGGGCGTTGTCGTAGAGCATTTTTTCAAAATGGGGAACCAACCAATCATTATCTGTACTGTAGCGTGAAAAACCTCCCCCCACGAGGTCGTACATGCCGCCTAAAGCCATTGAATCCAGGGCATGCTGCGCAATTTCGAGTGATGGTTTGTCACCCCTGGCAGCCCTGCGGAGAAGGAATTCGATCGCCATGGGTTGAGGAAACTTTGGCGCAGCGCCCCAGCCTCCATGCTGCCAATCATAGCTACCTGATAGGGAGGCAAAAGCTTGCTCCAGGTAATCTCGATCCAATCTAGTAGTTTGCTCAGGGATGGTTTGGTTCTGCTTGATGTAATCGGTTATTTTGCTTCCTGAATCGATAATTCGATCATTATCCTCTCGCCAGGTTTTTGCTACTGTGAGCAAAATTTCCCGAAAAGCAGGCATATTATAGCGGGAGACCGGTGGAAAATAAGTACCACCATAGAACGGCTGCTGATCGGGTGTTAAAAAAACGCTCATTGGCCAACCACCTTGCCCTGTCATAGCAACAACCGCAGACATATAAATATTGTCTAGATCAGGGCGCTCCTCACGATCCACCTTGATATTGACAAAATGCTCATTCATAATTCCAGCGGTTTCTGGATCTTCAAACGATTCATGTGCCATGACATGGCACCAGTGACAGGCCGAATAACCAATACTCAGGAAAATCGGTTTATTTTCAAGGCGTGATTTTTCCAATGCTTCCTCTCCCCAGGGGAACCATTCAACAGGATTATCTGCATGCTGAAGTAAATAGGGTGAAGAAGAATTCGCTAATTTATTTAGCAACTTTACTATCCAAATTCCAATTCGATATCATCTTTTGCTTCCCAATCATTAATGGCCGTGATCTCGATCTCTGAAAACAAACTCACCTGTGAAGTTTCAATAAAATCAAGTTTGACCAATTCCAGAACAGCCAGGAAGGTGATCCCAACATCTTCTCTGGAAAAGCGACGACCTAATAATGCCCGAAAATTTGTTTGCCCAAACTGGCGTAAATAATCAGTTACCAGGCGAATCTTCTGGCGTATGCTCACCTTGGGTGGGGTGATGGCATCGTCCAATGAGCCTGGGTTTTCTGGCTTGCGGGAAAAAACATCCAGATAGGTGGCTCTCAAATCGAAAACATCAAGTCCTGTTAATTGGAATTTACCTTCAATCTCTGGAACAGGGGCAAAACTGACGTAGGTACGGTAGTTTTGCCTTTGGATCTGGTCAAGCGAATTCGCTGCTCGCTTAAATTGGCGGTATTTGAGCAGCTGGCGCGCTAGAGCTTCACCAGGATCCTCTTCTCCTGAATCATGTGAGGGCGGTCGCGGAAGCAACATTTCGGATTTTATCTGGATTAATTTCGCGGCGATTACTAAAAAAGCGGAAACTTCTTCAGCCGAAAATTCTTCAAGGTTCCTGAGGTAATTCAAATATTGATCAGTTACCTGAGCCAGAGACAACTTGGTGATATCTAATTCTGCACGTTCAATCAGCTGCAGCAACAAGTCCAGAGGGCCATGATAGACTGGCGTCGCAACTTGGTAAATTGTGGATTCTGGTATTTTATATTCGACAGACATTGTCCAAATTATACCTGACAAATGATATCTACCATGCTATACTTAATTTGATTAAATTACATGGGAGATTATTTATATGATTGATGAACCAATTCACGTCACAGATAGTGCTTTTGAAAAAACCGTACTGCAATCGAAGCTTCCAGTCATTGTCGACTTCTGGGCACCCTGGTGTGGGCCGTGCAAAATGGTCGCCC
>DATKXE010000064.1:0-4759 GCA_035529195.1 Anaerolineales bacterium | reverse complement strand
TAAGCAATCCACTGAGATAATCAGCTACTGGTTTTAATGAAAACTCAGGTTTCGCCTCCCCCTTTGGTCTTCCAAGGTGAGAGCACAAGATCAAGCTGGCATTGTGGTCCAATAAATAATTAATTGTTGGCAGGGCAGCCTGTATACGTGTATCATCCCTGACTTTACCATCCTGGATAGGAACGTTGAAATCCACCCGGACTAATACTTTTTTTTCGGATACATCAATATCTTGAATAGTTTTCTTATTGAACATTACTTCTCCACACATAGAAAGCGTGGAACGGGGATCAAACCCACGTTCCACGCTTTGATCAGTAAGAAATTACAGAGATTTAGCCATCATGGCAGCCAGGTCAGCTGTGCGTACCGAGTATCCCCATTCGTTATCATACCAGGCGACAATTTTAGCAAAGGTCCCAGGCCCACCGCCCATTACCATGGTAAACGGAAGATCGATCGTCGAACTGTGCGGGTCTCCTTTATAATCGATACTAACCCTTGGTTCATTGGTTGCTGCCAAAATCCCTTTCAATGGTCCACTCGCAGCCTCAACGTATGCCTGCCGCAATTCATCTGTCGTTGTGGGAGTTTCGAAATCAACTGTCAGGTCAATAAAGGATACTGTTGGCGTTGGAACTCGCAAAGCATAGCCATCCAATTTACCATCCATCTCCGGGATAACCAGCTTAAGTGCCCGAGCAGCTCCGGTTGAAGTTGGGATGATGCTTAAACCAGCTGCGCGCGCCCGGCGTAGATCCTTGTGAGGTAGATCGAGTATCTTTTGATCATTTGTATAAGCGTGAATAGTGGTCATTAAACCGCGTTTTATCCCGAACTTGTCATTTGCTACTTTGATAGCTGGAGCCAGGCCATTGGTCGTGCAGGATGCATTAGAGACCACATGATGGACAGCTGGATCGTACAAGTTATCATTGACCCCCAATACGATGGTCAAATCTTCTCCCTGTGCAGGGGCTGAAATGATCACCTTCTTCGCCCCACCCTTGGTGATGTGGTTCTCTGCGCCTATTGCTTGCCTACCTTTTTTATCGATGCCATCTTTCTTGAGGGTAAAGAATCCAGTGCTCTCGACGACGATCTCTACTCCCAGATCCGACCAAGGTAGGTTCCCCGGATCGCTTTCGCTGAAGACTTTAACCACATTCCCATCGATCATCAAATGGTCTTCGCCAACTTCAACAGATCCATCAAAGCGACCATAATTGGAGTCATATTTCAACAGGTGTGCCATTGTTTTCAAATCGCCAATGTCGTTAAATGCGACCACTTCAAGTTCATTGGGATGATGATCGCGAATCGCTTTCAACACCTGTCTTCCTACTCTACCAAATCCATTGATTCCTACTTTTACTGTCATGTGAACCTCCGTTGAAAATGAATATATATTTGATTCAGTTGTTACATGAAGCGACCTAGGTGAGCTTGATGAATATGGAACTGTAAGCCCTGCCTAGGGTCGGATCTTACGTGAATTTTATCACTTACAATTCTACCAGAGATCCTGTTCTTTCCTCCAGCAAATCTATTATAACGCGTGAAAGGGCTTCGCCGTCATGTCTCCAAGGCATGGCTGAATCTACAAGATCATCACTATATACTGCATAGTATGCATCGAGATTATCATCGATTTTGATCCATTCAATCCCTTCTGGTAATTGAATATCATAATTGTTATTGGCAATTACAATGTCGAATAGGCTTTTTCCTGAGTGTTCCTCAATCGCACTGATATGGTCAATACATGAAAATCCTTCCGTCTCACCTGCCTGGCTTGCCACATTGCAGATATAAAGTTTCAAAGCTCTGCTGGACCGGATGGCATCAGCAATATCGGGAACGAGTAAATTCGGTAATAAGCTGGTGTATAAGCTGCCTGGTCCAATAACGATCACATCTGCAGATAAGAGCGCTTGAATAGCCTGAGGAAAAGCTGGTGGTGCATTCGGCTCAAGCCAAACACGACGCACTCTTCCATTACTTTCTGGGATTTTGCTTTCACCGGCAACTCTGATCTCAGATGACAAATACGGCAGCTTTACATCTGCGACGAGTTCCACATTGTGTAGTGTAGATGGTAGAACCCGACCACTAACTGAGAGCACGCGACCGGATTCCGCGACTGCTTCCTCAAAACTTCCTGTAATTTCAGTTAATGCAGAGATAAACAGATTCCCAAAAGAGTGTCCATCCAGTCCTCTGGAGCCATTCGGAAACCTGTATTGGAATAATTGTGTCAGCATCGCTTCATCGTTCGACATCGCAGAAAGACAATTGCGCATATCCCCTGGGGGAAGAATGCCAAAGGTTTTCCTCAATTTACCTGATGAGCCACCATCGTCGGCAACGGTCACAATCGCAGTTATATTATTCGTATATGACTTCAACCCCCTGATCAAGACCGATAAACCATGCCCACCACCAATAACAACGATCCGGGGACCTCTTCCACGACGGCGATAGCCTGCCAACTCATCGACTACCTTGTACCCAGGTTTAAGAAAGGGTGCCATCAAAGAGCGATTTATCCCCCAAATTCCTCCCACTATCATGGCAACACCTAAACTACCGAAGATTAAAGCTCTTAGCAATCTTGGTAAAAATCGCAAGGATGCAGCCGAGATAAACGGAAGCCACCAGGTATCCGGAGTAGTACGGTATACATCTAGAATCACTATTGCCAGACCAACACCCAGGAGAGTGATGCCGAATAATATCAGTAGCAACCATCTCTTCACCCCTAATCCGGGTGTCAACCAGCGGAGCGATTGTTGGAGATTCCCCCCTAAGCGATGCAGCCAATTTCTTTGGGAGTTTTTATCCATACAAATCCATCATAGCAGTCTTTACATAGCGCGTCAACATTCTGATGTGCGGTGTCCAGGAGATACTATACACTTTATGGGAATTGGGTACAAAGACTTTATAGAGCGATTGATAGAATTGGCTGGAATCCAACAACCCGAGGATTGGAAGCCATATGTGGCCTGGAACCCGTATTGATTACCAGACCTTGAGACAGATCAACCTAGAAGAATCTCGCAAAGCAGTACTGGAATATCTGAAGGCCAATGGGGACAATAAAGCAGAAACAGCCAGGATAAATGTGGTTTTTGATTATCTACTCGCATTTTTGTTTATGCTATACTTCATCCTACACTATGCAAAATCCAACAAAACAATGGCAGATTGCGGCAATCTTAACCCCAGAAGCCGATGAATCGCTAAAAGATTTCCCACAACCATTAAGACAGATTCTATTTAATCGAGGTTATGCAGACCAAACCTCTGCATTAAATTTCCTCTCAGCCTCACCTCCAAGTCTCACTGACCCAAGCCAATTACTGGGCATGGATGCTGCCGTCTCCCGGCTCGTTTCTGCAATCTCAAAGGGTGAGCAAATTGCTATTTATGGAGATTATGATGTTGATGGAGTCACCGCGACAGCTTTGTTGGTCCAAGTTCTCTCAGCACTTGGTGCACAGGTCGAAGGATACATCCCAAATCGATTTGACGAGGGATATGGCCTGAATAACGAAGCACTCGATTCTCTAAAAGAACGCGGGGTGAGATTAGTCGTAACTGTTGATTGCGGAGTCCGCTCGATCAATGAGGCCAAGCACGCCACAGAATTAGGTTTGGATTTGATCATCACCGATCATCACCATCCAGGGGAGCAGCTGCCTGCGGTTCTCGCCTTGATTAACCCCAAACAAGCTGGCGATAAATACCCAGATAAAAACCTGGCTGGTGTCGGAATAGCGTATAAACTTGGCTTAGCTTTATTAATTCGCCTGCGAAACCTAGGCAACCATCAAGCGGAGGCATTTGATGAGTCCCAGCTGCTCGACCTCGTCGCTCTGGGAACTGTGGCAGACCTGGCACCTTTAACAGCAGAGAACCGCAATCTAGTAAGGAGTGGGTTGAGTGCTATCCGCCAGCCGCGACGGCAAGGATTGCAAGCTCTAATGGGTGTTTGTGGTCTCGTACCCCACAAAATTAAAGCCTCTGATATTGGGTTTGTTTTGGGTCCCAGATTGAACGCTGCAGGACGCCTTGATTCTGCAATGGCATCCTTCGATTTATTGACAACTGACAGCATATATGAAGCTGGTCGCCTCGCACAGCAATTAGACAACCAGAATCGGGAGAGACAGAAAATCACACATGAAATCCAGGCTAGAGCCGAGCAGATCGCACTTGCCGAAGATCCAGACGCGATGCTCCTCTTCGCAGCTGATCCTGAATTCAATCCAGGCATCGTTGGCCTGGTAGCATCCCGTCTGAATGAACAGTATTACCGACCTGCTATTGTTGCACATCACGGAAATACCCACACAAGGGGTTCCTGCCGTAGTATCCCAGAATTCCATATCACAGCAGCCCTGGATAAGTGTGAGGAGTTATTGGAACATCACGGTGGACATGCAGCCGCGGCTGGTTTTACAGTACGAAATGATAATCTTAGCAAATTATTGTTTAGGCTCCGATCCATTGCCAATGAACAATTATCAGGCTTAGACCTTCGTCCCGTATTACAGGCAGATCTTGAAATTCAGCTGTCCAGCTTGGTGCCAGAAATACTAGAGCAGCTCGAGGTTCTCCAACCAACAGGATACGGGAATCCTCAGGCTGTATTTGTATCCCGGGAATTGAGGGTTAATGATCATCGCTTGGTTGGCAAAGATGGAAGCCACCTAAAACTGACTGTCAGTGATGGCTGGATTACCTATGATGC
>DATKXE010000063.1:0-5605 GCA_035529195.1 Anaerolineales bacterium | reverse complement strand
TGAACCTTCCAGGATGAGTCGGTCATTCTGTTCGATGATGAAGTCGCGATGCAGCCTGGTTAGCAAATTCCCGTCTCGACGAACAGATAACACGATAAGATCGTGTTCT
Source organism: Anaerolineales bacterium (assembly GCA_035529195.1). Lineage (GTDB taxonomy): Bacteria > Chloroflexota > Anaerolineae > Anaerolineales > UBA4823 > PFL25. The sequence continues at coordinate 5,496 of DATKXE010000063.1, read as the reverse complement.
TCTCCCAGCTTAGATTCACCCAGTTTTTTGCCGACCAATGGGCTTTGGGGGTTTACCTGCACTTCGCCGATATAAGGGCGCAGCTGTTTAGAAACCTTTAGGTCAGAAGCAGTTACTCGGACCGGCAGCAGGTGACGGCCGATCAGCACCATATAGATTATCCCGGTTAAGAGGGCAATGATCCCCATCGGGGTGATATCGAAAAAACCAAAGCTGGGAAGCCCCCGGGCAACTAAGATGCCTTGTGCTAATATGTTGGCAGGGGTTCCGATCAAGGTCATACTTCCACCCAGCAGAGAGGAAAAAGCCAGCGGAATAAGCAGCTTGGAAACCGGGATTTTCGTCTTGTTCGAAATCCCAATCACAGCCGGCATTAACACCGCTACTGCTCCAACGTTATTCATAAAGGCCGACATTATGCCGCAAACCAGCATGATCACGGCGATGAGCCTTGCTTCCCCGGTACCCGACAGGCGCAAAATAAACAACCCAAGCATGTCTGCCACTCCGGTCTTGAAGAGCCCCCCGGAAACAATATAAACTGCCCAGATGGTGATCACTGCCGGGTTGGCGAAACCTGAAAAATCCTCCTCCTTGGGAACCAGGCCCGTGATTGAGACCAACAAAAGAACAATTAAGGCGATCAAATCGACGCGCAGTTTCTCAGTGGCAAATAAGACCAGCGCCATGACAATAATTCCGAGTGTAAGTCCAATCTCAAATGTCATCGTTATTCCCATTTTACCGAAGATATTGGTAGGCCTCAACTTCAATTATAATGGCCAAACCTTCGCAAGTATGAAACTAAACACGAAAATTGCCGGCTCTTTGCATTTGCTGTCGGTTCTGGCGTTTAGGTCAGTTGAAATCCCTCTGTCACGTCGCCTTACAGGGCGTAAAGCGGACCGCCCAAAGAGCTGCGCAAAACCCAGAAGTTGCCCTGGTAGATCCAATCGTATTTCAATGTCCGGCCGGCCGCTTACGCTTACGATAGAATCCAATTGAGAGCCATCTAAATAAACATAATAGGCATCGAGTTCACATAGGTAAGAAAAGGGCCGTTAAATCGGCCCTTGTTTTTTGTATCTACATCTGCTACTGTGTTCTTAGTGGACACAATATAACCTAGCATGGCTTGTGTTCACATGATTTTATGAATTTTGTTGAACCCATTCGCGATCGGAAAAAGATTGCACAAATCAAAAACCAGTTGCGCGGGCAGGGGCGTTTACGCGATCTGTTGTTGTTTACGATGGGAATCAACTCCGCATTGCGCATTTCTGATTTACTGCAATTGCGGATTGGTCATTTTCTGGATGACCAGAGAGGTTACAAACAGCGCTTCTGGATTCACGAACAGAAACGGAACAAACGACACGAAGTAGTGATCAACCAAAGTATCCGAGAAGCGCTTGAAGAATATTTGGCAGCTTTCCCTGGTGTTGCCAATAACCCCAAGAACTCCGTGTTCTTCAACACCAAGACGAATACCTACTCCAAACCAATCAAGCGAGGACAGGCCTGGAAGTTCATCGTTTCTATTTGCCATGGTGTTGGACTGCGAGGTAATTACGGTACCCACAGCTTGAGGAAAACCTGGGGATATCACGCCCGGCTGCAGGGAGTGGATTGAGCCTTGATCATGTATAAACTGAATCACAACAGCATTGCCTACACCAAACTCTATCTCGGTATCACCGACGCTGAACTCCAGGCTGTTATCCAACGCCTCAATCTCTAAGCTTCCCGGGAGCGATACTATGATGGGTTATATGATCAAGCACTTCCAGGTGCATCGGGAGCTCTCCCTGGATAACCTGATCCCGGCAGATAACTTCTACCGCCAAGTAGAAGAAGACGTCGATTTCAGCTTTGTCCGGGATCTGGTCCAGCACCTATACTCTGATTTCGGACGGCCGTCGATTGATCCGGTCGTCTTCTTCAAGCTGCAGTTGATCGCCTTCTTTGAAGGGATCCGGTCTGAACGGCAGTTGATGGAACTGGTCCATCTGAATATCGCCCACCGCTGGTTCATCGGGTAGGACTTTCCTGAAGCAGTTCCCGATCACAGCAGCTTGAGCAAGATACGGGAGCGCTACGGCCTGGAGGTCTTTCACCAATTCTTCGAAAAGATCGTTGAGCTGTGTGCTGCGGCGGGATTGGTTTGGGGTGAGGAGCTGTATTTCGACGGAACCAAGGTCCGGGCCAATACAGACATTCGCGGGCTGATCGATCGGGCTGAATATGAGGCTAAACAGCATTTGGAAGAACTCTGGGGACCGCATGAGAAAGTGTCAACAACAGAAACCCTGTCCGATTTGGTTGAGAAATACAACGGAGAACAAATAATCGGAACGCGGAAATCGTCTTACCAACGGCTCGCGGACGAGAAGGTTAGCCCCGTCGATCCCGCTGCCTCTCCCATGAGACCCTCCGGAGGCGGCAGTACTGTCCTGGGCTACCATGACCATTATGTTGTGGATGGAGGTAAGGCCAGGATCATCTTGAGCGCCCTGGTCACACCGGCGTCTATCATGGACAACACTCCGCTGCTGGAGATGGTGGATTGGGTTTGTGACCGCTGGCAGTTGAAGCCCAAGATTGCCAGCGGGGATGCGAAATATGGTACAGTTCCAAATATCGTTGGCTTGGAAAAACGGGGGCTCAAAGCTTATATCCCCATTCCAAATCTGAGCAAACGGACCGATTATTTTCCTGCGAGCCAATTTAAATACGATCCTGAAAATGATCAATATCGATGCCCCCAGGGACAATTCCTCACTCTTTTTTCCCGGCGGAAGACAGAAGAAGTTTTCGTTTATCGAGGGGAGGCTGAGGTTTGCAATACTTGTCCAGTGAAGGAGGCCTGCACCGGCAGCAAAAGTGGCAGACATATTTTCCGTTCTTTCCACCAGGTATATCTCGACCGGGTAGCTGCTTATTCACAAACAAAAGCCTACAAAAAAGCGATGCGGAAACGTGGGGTTTGGGTCGAACCCTTGTTTGGGGAGGCGAAGAATTTTCACCGGTTGAGACGTTTCCGGTTGAGGGGCCTGCAGAAAGCCAACATCGAAGGAGTGATGATCGCAGCGGGGAAAAACCTAAAAAGGCTGCTCAAGAACTACCTGGAAAAACTGTTTTCTTTTTTTCGAAAGATGGCTCTACGGCCTGTTTTCCCCGATATCGTGGACTTTTTCAACAGCCTGAAATCTTGTACGACAAATGCGGTGTAAAAATTATTCAGAAATTGCATATTTACCAATCACGGCAGTGAAAAATACCTTCACTTATTTTCTTGAAAAGGAAATTCTCCGAAATTATGGAACACCAAACTGGGAGAAAACAAGCCTAACATGAATTACAATTAAATGCTTTCCACAATTTGTAATGGAGATTCAATGGCAATAAAAATACTGCTCGTAGACGATGACGCTTTGTTTAGACGCAGCCTTAGCTTCCATCTTGAACAAGCAGGGTATCAGGTATACACCTCCGCAAACGCCGAAGACGCGTTAGCATTGGCCCGACGTGAGCAGCTAAATTTAATTCTCCTTGACATAGGCCTTCCAGGTATGGATGGTTTAACAGCATTGCGTCATTTTGAGGAACATGTCGGAGTTCCGGTAATTTTTGTTACTGCTCGTCGGCGTGAATTGGATGAAGCATTAGGTTTAGAATTGGGTGCTGATGACTACATCACTAAACCCTTCGATAAATCCGTACTCCTTGCCAGGATCAAAACCGTTCTCCGAAGAACTCAAAGCACTGTTCCGCTGCTCTCAAGATATGAGCCATTAATTATTGGTGACTTAGTCATTGACCCGACTGCACATATAGTCAGTGTAAACAAACGTCCTATTGACCTTTCCCCGATAGAATTCAAACTTCTCCATACCCTGGCATTAGAAGCCGGGCGAGTGCTTTCGACATATGATTTACTCTCACGTGTTTGGGGTGCAGAATTTGTTGGCCAGCCCCAGGTAGTGTACGTCCATTTACGCCGCCTCCGTAAGAAATTGGAAAAAAATCCCAGCCAACCTCGTCGGATTATTACCATTCGAGGTGTAGGTTATAAACTCGAGCCGCAGGAATCATTGTGATGCGTACACTGCGCACTCGAATCATAATTAGCCACATACTACCTTTGTTGATAGTTCTCCTCCTGATCGGAGTCGCTTTGGATTATGTTCTAGAGACTCGCATCTTGCTCCCCAACTTATCTGATGAGTTGATTAATGAGGCAAAGCTATTTGTGGAGATGACAAAAAACAATCAGCCTATATGGGATGATCCGGTTGATGCGCAAGATTATTTAGATAGCCTCGAGCCAATCCTGGATCCTTTCGTGATGTTATTGGATTCACAAGGACAGATACTTGCTTCGACAGATCCATTTGATGCAAGGCAGATAGGCAGTGTGATTGAACCAAGGGAACGATTCGCGGAGGCTCTTGAACGTGGTGCCAGCATACAAACAATGTATAGCCGTCAATTGGAGGCTAATATCGTAGATGTTCTTGTTCCTGCCAGAAGATCTGATGGACAAGTCATAGGCGTGGTACGTATGTCCTATCATTTGGAAAATGTGTATGGGCAGTTTCTATACCTTCGATATATCCTAATCGGGATATTAACCGTAGGTATTCTGCTTGGTGTGATTATGGCCTTGTTGCTGGCATTAAACTTGGGCAATGCCCTCCAACGAGTAACCTATGCTGTCCAACAATTGGCCACCGGACAAGAATATAAACCACCAGTAGAACAAGGACCAGAAGAAATCCAGGTTTTATTGCGCACCATTAATTCGCTGGTCGAACGGCTGCGAGATTTAGAGAACATGCGGCACAAATTACTGACCAACCTGATCCACGAACTTGGGCGGCCTTTGGGGGCGCTTCTCCTTGCCGTTCAAGCCTTGCAGGCCGGGGCGGGACAAGATGAAGCAATGCACGTAGATTTATTGGCTGGTATGGAAGAAGAAATGAATATCCTGCAGCGGCTGTTAAACGATCTTACCGGGTTGCACGATCAGGTCTTTGGTGTGATGGAATTGAAAATCCAGAGTGTTCCTCTGATGCAATGGTTGCCTAATGTATTGCGGACTCATCAGGAAGCGGCGAATACTAAAGGGTTGCTTTGGCAGGTGACCATTACAGAAGAATTGCCGACTATTGATGCTGATCCCAACCGTTTAGCCCAGGCAATTGGGAACCTGGTCAATAATGCCATCAAATTTACCCCCTCAGGCGGCACCGTATCGGTGGATGCTAGTGTTCAAGATGAAGAGGTTTGGATTCGCGTAAAAGATAACGGCCCGGGTATCCCCCTCGATGAACAGGCGAACATCTTTACTCCTTTCTACCGCGGGCATTCTGAAAACCGATTCCCACAGGGAATGGGCCTTGGTTTGAGCATCGCTCATGATCTGGTCGTGGCGCATCATGGGCGGTTGGAATTCAAAAGCGTACCTGGCGAGGGCAGCATTTTTACAATCTG
>DATKXE010000062.1:0-6062 GCA_035529195.1 Anaerolineales bacterium | reverse complement strand
CCCTCTTAGCTCCCCGTGCACCAGGAACGTCCGCTTCAAACTCTGGCGAGTCTCCAGGGCATACTCCATCAGGAAAGGCTGCCCGGCGTGAGCAGAGTAACCCCCGATCGTTTGCACCTCCGCCCGCCGTTTGAACTCTTCGCCAAAGATCCTTATTTTCTTCTGCCTCTCTGCCAGGCGGCGGCCCAGGGTATGCGGTGCTTGCCAGGAGACGATCAAGATCGTATTGCGCGGGTCCTCGATATTATTGCGCAGGTGGTGCAGGATGCGTCCCGTCTCCGCCATGCCCGACGCCGAGATGATCACCATCGGTCTCGGATCGAGATTAATCGCTTTCGATTGTTCCACTGAGCGCACGTACGTCACCAGGCCTTTCCCGAGCACCGAGCTGTGGACATCAAGCATCTCAAAATCCTGGGCCTCTTCATCGAAACATTCTGGGTGCGCACGGAAGACATCCGTAATATTAACTGCCAGCGGGCTGTCAACAAAAACCGGGATAGGGGGGATCTCACCCGCGTCGATCATGCGGTGCAGGCGGTACACCAGCTCCTGGGTTCGCCCCACCGCGAAAGATGGGATGATCACCTTCCCGCCCCGTGCGATGGTTTTAGCCACCACCTTCTCCAGCTCATCGTAGGAAGCCTGCGGGCTTTGGTGCGATTTATCGCCGTAGGTGCATTCCATGATCAGGGTATCGGCCTCGCTGGGCAGCACCGGATCTCGGATCAACGGCAGATCACGCCGCCCGATATCGCCTGAAAACCACAGCCGGAATTGGCGCCCATTCTCCTCGATATCCAGCACGATCGCCGCCGAGCCCAGGATATGACCCGCCTCAACCAGCCGGGCTTGAACCCCGGGTGCCGCCTCAAATGAACGCTCGTATGGCTGGCATTCAAAATACTGCGCCACCTGGGCTGCATCCTCGATCGTGTATAACGGCTCGACCACTTCACCCCCCTTGGTTTTGCGTCGCTTATTAAGATACTCCGCATCAGATTCGTGAATATGCCCCGAATCGATCAGCATGATATTTGCCAGGTGTGCGGTCGCATCCGTGGTGTAAATCGGCCCCCGGAAACCCTTCTTTACCAGCTGGGGCAGGTTCCCGCTGTGGTCGATATGCGCATGCGAGAGCAGCACGGTATCAATTTTTTGGGGATCAAAGGGGAAATGGCGATTTCTCTTAAAGGCTTCCTTGCGGCGTCCCTGGAAAAGACCGCACTCGAGCAGCAGGCGCTTTCCATTAACTTCCAAAAGATGCTGCGACCCGGTTACCGTCTGGGCCGCGCCATGAAAAGTAATCCTCATCAGTTTATCCTTTTATAGATCAGAGAGCGTCGCCAGGATCTGGTCGCCATACTGTTCCAGGCGCCAGGGCAGCTGCTCCATCACCTCAGCCAGTTCGTCCTGGCCGTTTGGGTCGCGCGCCGCGATCTCATAAAGCACATCCCGCGGCAGGATCACATCCGATTTGACCTGGGCCTGTTTGGCGGTCCTTTTTCGCCAGTTGCGCAGCTCTTCCACGCGCGCCAGGTACAGCTCATCTGGTCTCGGGCTGCGCGGCGGGTAAACAGGCTCAGCTTTTAAGCCCGTTTCAACCGCTCGCAACAAATCGGGTCCGTGTCGCTGGTATTGGTTCACGCTTAATTCGGGCAGCTTTTCCAGTGCACCCTTTGATCGCGGGCAGATCTCTGCGATCGCTATCAGGGTCTGGTCAGAGATCACTTTAAACACCGGGCGGTTGATCGATTTCGCCACCTGCGAGCGGTAGCGGCACAGTTCCAGCAGCACGGCCGCCTGCTGGGGCGCGAGATCGTATGCCCCCCGCACCCGCCAGCAGGGTTCAGGCAGGTCGTGCGGGTCGCGCCCGTTGACGTATCGCAAGCGGGCAAAATCCTCTTCCGCCAGCGGCCAGCGGTTCTGCGACATCAGCTCGGATTTCAAGCGAAAACGTAAGGGGATCAGGTAGTGCGTATCCAGCCGGGCATAAGCCATCATCTCTGCTGGTATCGGGCGCTTCCCCCAATTAGCCCGCTGGTAGCGCTTGTTGAGCTCTACATCAAACTCTGCTTTCAATATCGATCCCAGCCCAATCTGCTCCCAGCCCAGGATGCGCGCCGCGATCATCGTGTCAAATAAGTTCTCGAACCTGAATTGAAAATCGCGCTTCATCGAGATCAGATCATATTCTGCCGCATGGAAGATCTTCTCGATCTTGTCATCGGCAAACAATGCTTCCAGTGGGGTCAGGTCGTCCAGGGCTAGCGGATCAACCAGGAAATCATCCTGGGGCGTTGAAAACTGGATCAAACACACCCGCTCCTGGTATGCGTACAGGCTGTTGGACTCCGTGTCCACCGCCAGGATCGCTTCGCTTGCCAGCTGGTTGACCATCTGGCTCAAAGCGTCCACACGGGTGATCATCACCGGTTTGGGGAGAGATTTGAATTCCATGATTGCGCTTATTATAGCCCAAACCCGTCAGAGATTTTTCTCCAACACCAGGGCATCCTCGCCATCCGAATAATAGCGCTTCCAGATGCCGTGCTCCCGGTACCCAAATTGGGTGTACATCTGCAGTGCTGGTTGGTTAGACGCGCGCACGCTGAGCCTGACCCGGGAGACTCGCAGCTGCTCTTCGCAGGTGCGCAGCAATGTCGTGCCCAATCCCCGGCGGCGGTGTGCAGGCAGCACTCCCAGCGTCGAGATCCAGGCCAAGTTTTCATGCCGCCGCAGATCAGCCGCAATAAAACCGGCCATCTCCCCGTCCAGAATGGCTTTCAAGCGCACCACGCCGGGGAAGGTCAGCACGCCCACCATGTCCAGCAGCGGCCAGGCATCCCGCGGAAAACAGACCTTTTCAAGGTGGCGCAGTGCGCTTAAATCCCGCCAGGTAGCCGGCTCGACGACCGCCGCGCTACCTGTTGCGGCTGAGGTTACTTGATTCATACGGCAAAAATAGCGTTCCAGCCGGGTGCTATCCCCGGCCTGAACCAGTGTAAACTACGAATTATCCGAACCTTTTGTGAAGCGCTCGATGAACTGGCTGAACTCCATTGGGAAGATATACTTCGTGGAGGGGCTGTTGCCCATCGCTTTGAGCGTCTCGAAGTACTGCAAAGTCATCGTCTTCTGATCAATGGTTTGCGCGATTTGGTAGATCCGATCCAAAGCTGCTGCAAAACCTTCTGCAGTCAGCTCCTGGGCCAGCTTGGCTCCTTCGGCCCGCAAGATGTTAGATTGCTTCTCACCCTCCGCCTCGAGGATCGCAGCCTGCTTGTCGCCATCGGCCACATTAACAGCCGCCTCACGCGTACCGGTTGATTCAGTCACCACCGCCCTGCGCAATCGCTCCGCAGACATCTGGCGGTTCATCGCATCCAGGATCTCCCTGGGCGGCACGATCTCGCGAATTTCCACGTTGGTGACTTTGACCCCCCAGCGCTCAGTGACCTCGTCCAATCGTGAACGCAGCATATTATTAATGTGCTCCCGCTCCGACAAAGCATCGTCCAGCATAATGCCCCCAAGCACCGCTCGCAGAGTCGTCGTAGCCATGCCTTCAGCCGCTGCTTCGAAGTCACTTACCTGCAGCACACTTTCAGTCGCATTGAGCACCTTGTAATACCAGATGAAGTCGACTGAAATAGAGGCGTTGTCCTTGGTGATCGAAGTTTGGTGAGGGATGTCGCGCACTTGTTCTCGCAGGTCTACTTTAATCCCGCGATCGACAACCGGGATCAGTATAACCACTCCAGGACCCCGTGCACCAACACAGCGCCCCAGGCGGAAGACGACCAGGCGCTGGTATTCCGGAATCACTCTGATCGCGGTGACTAGCAAGGCTAAACCGATCAGGAGCGCTGATCCTACCAGGCAAAGCAAAATCGTTGAGTCCGTCATAATCTAACTCCTTAATTAAGATAGTTAATAAACTTCATTCATCAATCTGTTCTACAACCAGGCTGAAACCATCACGTCCCACAACACGCACATGAGTACCTTCTGGAATCGCCTGGTCACTCTTGGCGCTCCACAGCTCTCCAGCTACCTGGACAGAACCTTCAACACCAACAGCGGTCTTCGCCTCCCCAACAGCACCAATTAACGCCTCCAGATCGTGCGCGGGTCGCATGCGGTCCGCTTCCAGCGTTTTCTGTGCCACCACCCAGACAAATCCGGCCACAATAATAGAGACGATCACAGCCAGAACGGGATTAACCGCTGGCTGCCAACCTGGTTGGTCAAATAAGAATATGGATCCGACGATCACCGCGGCGATGGACAATCCCAAATATACTAGGTTCTTGAGCTTGCGCAAGGAGAGCAAGAACAGCACCACCCCCAACAACATGAGCCCCAAAGCCCAATAATTTATCGGCATGTTGAAGATGATGTATCCTGAAATCAGCCACATGAACAAGGCCACAATCTCCAGAATGCCCGTCCCAGGATTCAAGACTGCCATCATGGTCAGCAAGGCTGCTCCAACCAATATCAAATAGGCAACGTTTGGATCTAACAGGAAATCTACGCTCATGGAGAACACTCCTGGTGTATCTTAGACGGACCCATCTTCGATTTCATTATACATCAAGCTGCCCTTTGCCAGCCTGTGAATTATATCCTTGTCTGGGAGAGCGATTTTTATACTCTCTATTATCTCCTGGCCGGCAATTGCTCAGCAAAATGTTAATTGAACCCGGTGCAGTCAAAATACCGAAACGATGGAGAGATTTCCGTGTGGTTCATTCGGCCAAGCAACCTTATTCAAGATTGCTGATATTTTCCTTTGGTCAATCAACTGGTGAATTTTGCTGTTATTCCCATCACACAGCCAGGATTACTCAATCTATCTTCAAGATTCCCATAATACTTGCACATTTGATTTATAATCCTCTCCCAGAGCACTTCGAGCAAACCAGATGCCCCTTGAGACCAACCCCCGCCTCACCAAAGATTTGAACTCCTCTTCAAGCCGGGTGAAAACTTTGCTGGGAGCGCTGGTAGCCCTTTTTACAGGCCAAGGAGCCAGGCAAGGTTACCTGGCCGCCATCGACCAGTCCGTGATCAGTCTCTCCAATTTCTTGGCCACCATCATCCTGGCCAGAAATGTTGATCCCACCCAGCTGGGCGTTTATGGCGTCGGTTTCGTAACTTTGCACCTGGTGCGTTCGGTTCAGGATGGGCTGATCATACAGCCGATGAACGTGTTTGGTGCTGGTATGACGCGGGATGAATTTAAGCGCTACGCAACCAGCACCAGCCTATTTCAGATCGCGTTGGCGCTTGTATCCGCAACAATTGTGGCAGTTTGCGGTTGGGCACTGATCGAATTCGGTAACGACACTGCCGGACCCACTCTTTTCATTCTCTGGCTCCCTTTTCTCTGGTGGCAGTTTCAGGAATACCTGCGCCGTATGCTGTATACCCGCGGGAAGGTGCTAAGTGCTGTGATCACCAGTGTGATCGGCAATGGAGCTCGCATCGCACTCATGATTTACCTGGCAAACCAGGGAAAGTTAACTGGAATTTCGGGATTGGAAGCCATCGCCTGGGGAGCATTTGTGGCTTTAATCCCCAGCCTGTGGTTCACGCGCCATTTCTGGACCCGGCAGCTGGCTAGTCTCAAAGACACCTGGCAGCGAAACTGGAACTTCGGGCGCTGGTTATTGGGCAGCTCCCTGACCAACTGGGCTGCCGTGGAGTTTTATCCAATCCTGACCGCGGGTTTGATCAGTTTCGCCGCTGCCGGAGCATACCGCGCATTACAAAATTTAGTGGCCCCCATCCATTTGCTGCTGCGAGCCATTGATACCTTCCTCACTCCGCGAGCGGCAAATATCTATGAGAAGAGCGGTCTGCAAGCCCTTACTCACACCCTGCGCAGCATCTACCTGGCGATCGGCATCCCGGTCCTGGGGATTTTGATCATCGCCCTGGTATTCCCTGAACAGCTGCTTAGCCTGATCTACGGCGATACTTATATGGCGTATAGTGATGGTGTTATTCTCATGGCGCTCTTCTATGCCTTGATGTTCGCCTACTGGCCGCTG
>DATKXE010000061.1:0-4788 GCA_035529195.1 Anaerolineales bacterium | reverse complement strand
GGTGAAATCTGGATGTCCTGATTGCGATTGTGCCCTCTATAAAGGACGAAATCCACTAATAAGATATTATTATTGACATATAAAACTAATCCTGCTATGATTGATTAGACAATTTCGTTTATCTCGATTTGGGAGGGAGGTGTCCAGGGGAGAAGCATATTTAACCAATATTTAGATATATTTACTGTGGAGACTATGATCCGGCGGGAGGGAATGGTTGCTCAGCGCACCGAGGTGCGGGTGACCTGCCGGGGAGCCAGTAGCGAAACCGACCACCAGGTGCGATTTCCTTTCTTTTTAAAATGATGAGGAGGATCATGATGTCTGTAAAAAAGTTTGGGGCGCTGCTCGTGATTTTGATCGCCACACTGGTGCTGGTATTCAGCGTGGGGATGGCAGATAATGGGTTCACACCAGTTGAAGAGTTGGGTGAATTCCTGTATTTCGATGAAGATCTTTCTGAGCCGTCCGGCCAGTCGTGCGCCAGCTGCCACGATCCCGACTTCGGATTCGTGGACCCGGATAAGGGTCTACCCGTTTCCGAAGGGGTGATCCTTGGGCTGTTTGGGGGCCGCAACTCACCTGCCGCTGCTTATGCCATGTATGCTCCCATCCGCTACTTCGATGAAGGAGAAGGTTTGTGGATCGGCGGGCAGTTCTGGGACAGCCGCGCGACCGGGGAGGTCCTGGGCGACCCCCTGGCTGACCAGGCACTTGGTCCCTTCCTGAATGCGGTCGAGATGGCCAATACCAGTAAGGCTCAAGTTATCGCCGATGTGGCTCTATCAGAATACGCCGATTTGTTTGAGCAGGTGTGGGGTTGGGATGCTTTTAATGATGTAGAGGCAGCTTACGACCAGGTGGCATTATCCATCGCCGCCTTCGAGCGTACGGCGCTGTTCGGGCAGTTCAGCTCCAAGTACGATTGCTATCTTCAAGAGTGCCTGATGCTGGGAGGTGGCAAGGATGACTGTGCAACTGGTCATGGTACTATCGCGTCAATAGCTAGCGCCATCTTCTCTAAGAAGGAATGGCAGGGCTTGCAGCTATTCATGGGTGATGCCATGTGCGTCGCCTGCCACGTTGTGGACTGGACCGCTGCCGAAGACAACTTCTTCATTCCCGCCTGGTCGCCAGATGGCAGCGTGCCACCGCTGTTCACCGATTTCACCTATGACAACTTGGGTGTGCCAAAAAGCGATCATAAACTCTTGAAGGATGCGTATGTGGACCTCGGCTTAGGAGCCGTTGTTGGAGAATCTGGAGAGAATGGAAAGTTCAAGGTGATGACGCTGCGCAACATCGCTCAAACTGGGCCTTATGCCCACAACGGGTATTTCAAGAAGCTGGAGGATATCACCCACTTCTACAACACCCGCGATGTGCCGGGTGTCTTAAAGAAAGGGGCTGATTGGCCGCCTCCCGAGTATCCCGCGACGATCAATGTTGACGAACTGGGCAATCTGGGACTCAGTGATTCTGACGAAGATGCTCTGGTTAAATTTATGAAAACGCTCAGCGATGGGTGGATGCCGTAAAATTCAATTCTAAAGAATCTAATAACCTTCAGCGGGTGTGTTGTTTTAAACAGCACACCCGTTTTACCTTTATTTCCACGGGATTTTCGATTCATCCTCCTTCCTTGACACCCCCTACCGGCTGTGCAATAATGCACCTAGATCACGTTTGGTAAAAGGATGGATCTTATGGCCGAGAAAGAGAAAAATGAACACCCGCGTTTTCGGGATGCCATTCCCGAAGAAGCTCGCCAGCATGCCAAAAACGCCAGGAACGAGATGCGTAAAAGTTGGGCGAACATGTTGCCCCCAGAATTTATTAATCACCGGCGCCGGGCGCGCATGGAAATGCTGCTCGCGGCTCGTGAGCTGATCAACCATGCCCTGGATCGGATAGAGACTCCCGAAGAAAAGCCAGACTAATTTGCAGTTTTCCAGAGGGGATTTAACTTCTTTTTGGTCTGGCGAGCACTAAACCCACCAGGACGATCACGGATCCAGCGTAAAGCAGCCGGGCAAACAGCAGCTCACCCCCCAGCTGCAGCAGCACACCGCTAATTAATAACGCCGCAAAGATCAGCGCGTACAGAATGCGGCGCAGGGTGAGCTCGATGCCACCCAGCTGGGGTTCAAGCCCGGGTATTCGCACGCCAACTTCATCACGCTCGATCTTATCCAGGACGGATTCCATCTTTCTGGGAAGTGCCAGCAGCGTCTGCAGTATGGCACCAGCCTCCGCGAACAAGATATCCCACCTGGATTCGCCTTGCTCTGCCAACAGCTGGCTGGCGTATGGGGTCAGGCTCTCCCAGAAGTTGAAGTTGGGATAAAGTCCTGTGCAGATGCCAGCCAGGATAGCCACGGTCCTCATCAAAAATACAATATCCTGGGGCACTTGAAAAGGCATGGCGTAGACCAAATCGCGAAATTCCTTGGCGAATTCATGCATCTCCTCGAATGGAATCTCGCGCAGCTGCTCCATGGATTTACCCCAGAAGCGGTCGAAGACCTTTGCATCTGCCTGGGCGATCAGGTCTAAATCCGCGCTGGGTAGGAGTACATTCAGCATCTGGTAGGATTTCACCATGCGAGCAGCATCTTTGGTCGCCAGCCCAATGGCTAACTCTCGCAAACCAGCCCGCGCACCCGGCGGCACATGCCCCACCATGCCGAAATCTACAAAGGTCAGCTGCCAGGAAACCTGGCCAGCTTCATTTGTAGTGGTTGGTTCAACGAACATGTTCCCCGGATGGGGGTCGGCGTGGAAGAAACCGTTTTCAAAAATCTGGTAGAGGTAAATATCAAACACCCGTTCAGCGACCTGATCAAGGGGGATACCCGCCGCTGTGATCTGGTCGTAATCCGTTATCTTGATCGCGTAAACGTCTTCCAAGGTCAAGACCCGGCGCGTGGTGAGTGACCAGACGACTCCTGGAATGCGTACACCGGGTCGGTCTTTGAAATTCTCGGCAAAGGTTTCGGCATTGCGTCCTTCAGCCAGATAATCAATTTCTTCATACAGGATGCGGGAAAATTCAGCCAGCAGCGCCGGTACATCTGCCCTGCAGCGGATGGGTTCATAGCGCATTGCCCAGCTGCCGACAGTGCGCAGGGCTGCCAGATCGGTGGCGATCACCTGCTCGATATCCGGCCGCTGGATCTTAACGACCACCTGCAGCCAACCGCGATCGTTTTGATCTGGATTGGGAAATAACCTGGCGCGGTGGACCTGTCCTAAAGATGCAGCCGCCAATGGGTTTTGATCAAATTCGGCGAATTTTTCCCCCAGCGATCCCCCCAACTCGGCTTCCAGCAGCTGGCGGATGGCATTGAAATCCTCGGGCGGCACTTCGTCCTGCAACCCCGAGAGTTCAGAGGTGATCTCTTCCGGGAGCATATCTGCGCGCGCGGAGAGGAATTGGCCCACTTTAATGAGAACACCGCCCATCTGGACGGCCAAGTGATGATAATCCTGGGCAATATGCTGCAAACGCTTTGAGCGGGTACGGTTTGAAATCTTTCTGAATCCGACCCAGCGCAGGAAAACATCCCAAAACAATAGAGTCAGGATAACTCGCCCAAAGAAGAATAGGATGCGGCGGTACCTTGATTTATCCACGGGTGGGATTATAGCATGCGGCGATGACCCTGAATTAATACACCAATCAGCGGTGTTCGCATTCCCGAAATCAATTCCGTGCCGTTACCTTTCTTCCCGCTCAGATAATGAAATAATAAGTTAGCACAGTGCAGACCAGCGTGATGATCAATCCGAAGATTGTGCCAGCTGGAATGGATTTAAGCATATGCTCCTTCATCGAATCCCAACCCATCGCCTCCGGGAGCTTTAAAAATCCTGGCCGCCAGTATCCAAGTACAAGACCGTTGATGACGATGGTGTCGAATAAGAAGAGGATCAGGTAAAGCACCAGGTTGAGGGCATAAAGACCACCAAAAATCAAACGGAATCCTTTCTGGATCAATCCAAAATAATTCGCCACGACCAGAAAAAATACAATGAGAACCAGGAAAACAATCGAGGCCAGGTATCCCTGAATGGGAATCTTTTCTTTTAATCAACCATCCTCATCCCTGGTAGTGTAAACGACCCCAGTTCTGAAGACGAAAATTACGAATAAACTGAAAAGTGCAGAGCCAATAATCCCCCATGTTGCCAGGCAACTTAGCACTTCACTCGTCGATATGCTGATGAATCATTCCGGCTACAGCATTAAAACAAATAGGTGAACGATCAACCCTCGGCTATCTACTGTCATTATATTGCCAAACCATGTAACGTACATCCAATCTCTTAAATCCAATCAGGAGATTTATTCAATGATGTATACGCAGGGTTGAAAATCAATAATGCCGGTTGAGGCAAAAATCGAAAGGATGATCAGCGAAAGTTTGTCTCAAATCCTGGTTGTGCTGTGATCGACTGCTGGTTCAAACGATTGGATACAAGAGCTGGTTCAAGATAAGTGATGTCGAGTTTTGGGTGCTCCTCGATGGCAACGTTCTCTTTGGAGGAAAATCGCACGATGTGGTTTGGTCCTGTCGAATTCAGCAGAAGACCATAATTTGGCACTCCATTAACCCACTCTTGAACCAGGCCGGTGATATCGATCTCTCGCATGCAGCTGCTCTGATTGGGGATGAAACTTGCATAGGCATGCGAATTGTCAAAATCACCACCCGCCGCTATCCAAGGAGCACTCCAGGTGACTGAATCTTCAGACCAAGGCGAAGTCAGCCTGAAAAGATAAGT
>DATKXE010000060.1:0-7105 GCA_035529195.1 Anaerolineales bacterium | reverse complement strand
CTGTATCAGCGATCTTCACCACAATATCATATTTTCCTTCGGGAAGAGAGGTCTTATAGATTTCTTTGAAGGAAAACGTGAAGGCTTTAGCTCCGTTAACGTAAACATCTACGGGTAGGTCCTTGTCTAATCCCAAACTGGTGCCATAGTTGCTATGCTTGAAGATGAGATCGAATGTATTCGAATTGGCAGACGCTGGTTGAATATTATATACCAGCACTATGGCCATAACCGCTGCGGTTGCAACCATTGCGAGTACCCACCAATTCTTTCTTTCCAAAATTTGAACTCTCATTCAGTACCTCCAGTAAGTTTTGCTAACCAATTCAATCAAGATCAGATCGGCGAATTTCTGGATGGTGTAACAAATATCAATTTTTTGACAATGTATTAAAAAAGATTTAAACAAATATTGATTTATGATCACTTCGGTTGGCTTGGAGGTTTAAGCAAGCAGTCGTCATGATGGTTGGTTTGATTAATTATACTGTGCAAATACTATACAAATTCTTGACACATATTCAATTCTGTGATAATATACAAATTATGGTTTTTTTGGTGAACAAGGATAAATCTGATGAGTGAACTAGATCCAAATAAACTGACTGTCACATATTTAGAAGATATTTCGTCTGGTGATCCGATCATCCCCCGGGCTTATACCTTGACTCATTCAGATACAACCGGTGACCTTTTCCTAACCATTGGAACGGTTCATAACAAATCACAGATTTCAGGTTGGTATACCCGGTTGATGCGGGATGAGGTCTTGGCAGAGTGGCAGTTTGTGAATGAGCCTTCATTTCATGTTCACTGCCACGTCAGCGGTGGTATCGTGCTTGGAACTGCAAAATGGCGATATTCTATATTTCGCCAGCATATGCCGATGGTACTGGAAGCCTTCCGTTATGGTGACAGGAAATTATTTGAGGCACACCCCGACCTGGACCGTTCAACGATCTATGTTCATTTCCATTCGGATAAGAATCAATATAATCATATTGAAGAATGGGGTCAGTTCAGTAAGTTTCGCATCGAAATTAACCAGTATGAACATGATGCGGAAGAAAATTAGAAGATTGGCGATTTTGGAAAAAGGAAAAAGAATTTCTATGATTAATAAAAATTTAGTGCTTGTTACTGGTGCCACAGGGTACGTTGGGGGACGTCTGGTCCCTGAATTATTGCAATCCGGATACCAGGTACGTGTATTGGTCAGGGACGCGGCGCGCTTAGAGGGTCGTTCTTGGTTGCCAAATGTTGAAGTAAGTGTTGGTGATGTGCTTGATCCTGATACACTGGCAACCGCGATGAAAAACGTTGAGGTTGCCTACTACATGATTCACAGCATGAAGGACAGCCATGAATTTCATCAGCGTGATCTAATCGCAGCAGGCAACTTCGGGACTGCGGCGCGGGACGCACATGTAAAGCGGATAATTTACCTGGGTGGTTTGGGTGAAGCAGATGCAGATCTTTCCCAGCATCTCCGCTCCAGGCAAGAAACCGGGGAAATACTGCGCCAGAGTGGTGTGCCTGTATCAGAGTTTAGAGCTGCGATAATTGTTGGTTCGGGAAGTATTTCGTTTGAGATGATCCGTTACTTAACCGAGCGCTTGCCGATTATGATCTGTCCACAGTGGGTGTTTACGCGCGTTCAGCCGATAGGCATAAGCGATGTGCTGCTATACCTGGTTGCTGCCCTAAGGACTCCGCAAAGTGCAGGGAGAATCATTGAAATCGGTGGTGAAGAAGTTCTTACTTATGGTGAGATGATGACAGAATATGCAAGTGTGCGCGGTTTGAGCCGTCGATTAATCCCAGTGCCGGTACTGACTCCCCGACTGTCATCTCATTGGGTGCATTGGATAACCCCAATCCCCTCAGAAATTGCCCAGCCATTAATTGAGGGCTTACGAAATGAAGTCATTCTCCACAGTGATCTAGCAAACGAAATTTTTCCCCATATTAAACCGATGGGGTATCGCCTGGCAGTTGAAAGGGCCCTCGATCATCTCAGAGCTGGATACATTGAATCCAGTTGGAGTGATTCTCTGGCCAGCAGCCAGGGGGATATCCCCTCCGTAGTACTCACCACCCGAGAAGGCATGATTGTTGAAAAGCGGCAGAGAAGCATTCAAGCCCCTCCGGAAGCGATTTACCGCGAATTTTCATCGTTAGGTGGTAAGCGCGGCTGGCTTTATATGGATTGGGCATGGCGGCTGCGTGGGGCAATTGATCGTATCTTTGGTGGCGTGGGCTTACGGCGCGGACGTCGTCATCCTTCACAAGTTAGAGCCGGGGATGCGTTAGATTTCTGGCGGGTTGAGGCGGTTGAATTCCCAAGCCTCATCCGCCTCAGGGCTGAGATGAAGGTTCCCGGAGATGCCTGGCTGCAGTTTGAGGTATATTCAGATAAGCATGATAATTCAAACCTGATCCAAACTGCATACTTTGCGCCGAAAGGTCTGGCTGGATTCCTTTATTGGTACTTGCTCTACCCAATACATAGTGTGATTTTTTTAGGTCTGATCAATACGCTGGCTGCGAATGTGCAGAAAGACTTTGCTGAGGATAATCAATCCACTGTGCCAACATCTGAACGAACCCCAATTGCAATACCTGTCGCCTCAGATAGTAAAAGAAAACGTTAAGAAGTTAAAATAAATCACTATGAATAATCGCAAGTTAATCACACTATTCCTGATCGTATTTATTGACCTGTTAGGCTTCAGCATTATTTTGCCACTGCTTCCATTTTATGCGGAGACCTTTGGTGCAACACCTATCCAGATTGGATTCCTGGTCGCTTCCTATGCAGCTGCACAGCTGATTGGCGCCCCACTGCTGGGGAGGCTATCCGATCGTTTTGGGCGCAAACCAGTGCTGCTGATCAGCTTGGGTGGTACCTTCATTGGATTCCTAATCCTGGGTTTTGCCAATTCATTGTGGATGCTCTTCTTGAGCAGGATTTTGGATGGCTTTACTGGCGGTAATATATCCGTCGCGCAGGCTTATATTACCGATGTGACTGATGAAAGCAACCGCGCCAAGGGTCTTGGTTTACTGGGTGCCGCTTTCGGTTTGGGATTTATTATTGGACCGGCTGTGGGAGGAATATTGAGTGTTTATGGATTTGCCTTGCCAGCTTTTGTCGCGGCGGGGCTGTCGCTTATTAGTATCCTCGGCGTGCTGCTATTCCTGCCGGAATCATTGACAGATGAAGAGCGTGCCAAATTGGCAAACAAGGAAAGACAGAAATTTTCCGTAAGGAATCTCTGGCAGGCGATCAATCGACCAAGGGTAGGACCCATATTGAATGTGCGCTTCTTCTATGGCTTGGCTTTTGCTATCTTCCAAACCATCTTTCCGCTTTATGCTTTGTATCGATTTGGGTTAGATGCCCGCAGCACTGGCTTTGTGCTCACCTATGTGGGTATTTTGGTTGTCTTTGTGCAGGGTTTTCTCGTGGGTTGGCTGGCGTCACGTTACGATGAATACCGCCTGATTTTCCTGGCAACGGTCTTAATGGGAGTGTCATTATTTGCCTGGGCTATTGTTCCCAATATCGTGGCTCTATTGATCGTTCTTGCCCCTCTGGCGTTTGCTGCAGGAATCTTGAATACGCTGCTGAACAGCACGCTGAGTAAAGCAGTTTATCCAGAGGAGGTCGGTGGCACCTTGGGACTTTCAGCTTCCTTAGAAAGCCTTACCAGGGTCATTTCGCCAACAGCTGGAGGCTTCTTATTAGGCAGCATTGGTTTTTGGGCACCTGGTTTAACCGGGGGATTGATTATGATTTGGACCGTAAGCTATGCTTGGCGGCGCTTGATCCGCAATCCAGATCCACCGCTGCCTCCGCGTACGAATAAGGAGATCTTTAATACATCGGATGTAGCCTGATAACTTATCATTTCTGTCTGGATTTTTTCACTAAGGTGATTGTTATATTAGCAAGAGATACGGCTATGATGCTGCTCCAAAGCGGCAGTAAATTGATGATACCGTTTAATCCCTGCAGCAACCAGATAATCACCGCGGCTGAGATCGAGAAAAGTTGTCCTGCCTGAACCCGGGTTGGGTTTACTTTTTCGGGTTGGAAATCGCAGATCACTTCAATCCCTCGTGTTTGAACGATCAGTGGGATAAATAATAATAGCGAACCAATTACAAAAAATAATTGACCTGAGACGAGCTCAGGTTGAATTGGTAATGGATTGTTAACGAATAAACTGATGATTGTAAGTGCTGTCATAATCCCAGCGAATAACAAATTCTGCTTCGAAGGCTCTGGCAAACTGCTGTCCAGGAATAATGCAGCCGCGCAAAGTAATCCAAAGATCCAGTCTCCCCGCAGGATCAGAAAGGATCCAAAGGCAATAATTGTAAATAAATCAAGTAATTTAGGTTGTATCCCGGTGGTCCGGTTCAGAATGCGCAGCAGCAACAGCAAGGTTAAAACAAACACTAAGTCAGGAGCACCCAATATCCAAAAACCGGGGATTACCACGATAAGACCAGCAAAGGCTGATAATTCGTGTTCCGGATCGATCTCCCTGCCGATGGCCCAGGTTAGGAATACGCTCGCTCCAATTGAAACAGCTGCGGCAATAGAGCCTAAAATGTCTTCAGCATGATAAAAATTGATAAAGAACAGCGCTCCAGCAGTGAGAAACGATATCGCTAAGATAGCAAAATTTGTGGGGTAGCGCGGGTCAACTACTCGAGCGAGGGAGGAGTAGTTTGAGATTTTCATGCTTTCAAATTCTACCCAATACCAGGCAGGCGTTCTGGCCACCTAATCCGAAGCTGTTAGATAAGGCGATCTGAATATTGGCTTCCCTGGATTCATTGGGTACATAATCTAAATCGCATTCCGGATCAGGTGTTTCGAGATTAATCGTCGGATGCAGGACACCTTCCTGCAGTGATTTTACGCAGGCGATCGCCTCGAGGGATCCTGAGGCGCCCATGCAGTGCCCGATCATGCTCTTTGTCGAGCTGATAGGAATCTGATAAGCCGATTTGCCAAAGACCCGCTTGATGGCCCTTGTCTCGGTGGGATCGTTGACGCGCGTCCCGGTTCCGTGCGCATTAATGTAATCGACCTGCTCAGGCATCAAATGCGCATCTTCTAAAGCCCAGCGCATGGCTTTCTGGGCACCAAGCCGTTCTTCATCAGGTGCGGCGATATGCTGCGCATCGGATGAAGCCGCGTGACCCAGCACTTCAGCGTAAATATGGGCATCTCTTTTGAGGGCATGATCAAGCGATTCCAGCACGAGGAATCCTGCTCCTTCTCCGAGCACAAAACCTTCCCTATTCGAATCAAACGGGCGGCTGGCTTTACCAGGAAATCCATTGCTGCTGCGTACCAGCACGGTCATGGTATCGAAGGCTACAATGACCTCTTCACGGACCAGGCAGTCAACACCTCCGGCAAAGACCATGTCGGCTTTGCCCAGATGGATTAAATCCGTGCCATAACCTATGCTCTGCGTTCCGCTGGCACAGGCGGTCGAGATGGTCATCAGGGGTCCTGTTGCACCCATCTCCAGGCTGACATAGTAGCCAGGCATATTAGGCAGCCCGTTAATCAAAGACGTCGGAAAAGGTTTGCGGCCATGATAGGTATACTGGTATGAGATATCGACCAGGGTGCCGAAACCGGCGTTGGCGGTTCCGATGGAGACTCCAACCCGGTCGCCTTCTGCAGCAACCGCCTCCTGGCTCATGCCGGAGTCCTCCAGCGCCATGCGGGCCGCGATCAGAGCCACCTGTGAAGCACGTGACATGCGCCGGGCGATTTTGCGATCAATATACTCACCTGGCTCAAAGTCTACCTCCCCCGCGATCTGGACCTGCAGGTCTTTTGGATCGAACAGAGAGGTCCGGCGTATGCCAGAATTTCCAGCCTTAAGATTTTCCCAGAATGGCTCCACTGCACCCAAAGATGTGAGTGCTCCCAGTCCCGTGACGACAACCCTCGGTTGACCTTTTCGATTAGTATTCATTTCATATCTCTACCTTTGTGAAAACGCCCAGAAAATTCGTGCCAATAAAATACATCAACAACCCAGATTGGCTGCGATATGCTCATCAAACTGTTCTCCCCCAATTGTACTCGTGAATTAATCCGAGATTTCTACAAAAACCTGGCTGGTCACTTTCAATCCAAGGACCACCGGATCGACTTCGCCAGCGACCTGGACCTGCAAATTATTATCAAATGGGGAGTAATCCAGGATGATCAGATGAGCCGCCGGTTTGATGCCCATCCCGCTCAGGTAGCGCAGCAGGTCAGGATCATTATCGCTGACCCGCTTCACCTGTGCCTCCTGGGATGGACGCAATTGGCTAAGGGTTACTTCAGATGATTTTGGCATACGCAGATCGCGGGAGGGAATTGGATCTCCGTGAGGGTCGTGCTGTGGATCTCCGAGGCTGACTGCAATCCGTTCTTCCAATTCCTCAGAGATGACGTGCTCCAAGCGGTCTGCTTCCTCGTGCACCTCGTCCCAGCTGTAGCCTAATGTTTGGTGCAGAAACACCTCCAGCAACCGGTGGTGGCGGATGATCTCCAGGGCTACCTTCTCTCCCTTTGGAGTTAACTGCACCCCGTGGTGTTTGCGGTAATCTAAAAGGGGGGGATCGGTCGCGGCCAGCTTCTGGACCATATTGGTAACAGAGGCAGGGGTTACCCCCATCCGTTCTGCAATCTGGTTGGTTGTAGCTCGATCGTTGGATCGGGTTAATTCGTAAATTGTTTTCAGGTAATCTTCAATGACCCGGGTTAAATTTTCACGCATAGCAGTTTATCTAAATTAATATTTGATCTTGCCTAAAAAATTCCTATACTTATTCTAACCTGTGCGCTCGTTTTTTGCTACGATCAATGCAAAAAACCCTTCTAATGAAATCAACCAGGATCCAGCAATTTCTCTCGATTTCGTGCTCTAATTCGTAGACCTGATGATCAAACCAGGAACCCTTTTCAGGATCGCATGGCGTGGTATAATTATATATACAATATCCGATTTATCCAGTTATCAGGAGGAAGAAGTGAAGAAGTTGTACGCGGCATTATTGTTGGCAGTGGCTGCTC
>DATKXE010000059.1:0-9034 GCA_035529195.1 Anaerolineales bacterium | reverse complement strand
TTTTCCTAATTCTTAACTCCCCCAGCTGTAAGACCTTGTTCTAGATATTTTTCAAATGCCAGGAACAAGAAAACGACAGGTAGAGTCATTACCGTTGAGGCTGCCATGACAACATGCGGTCGAGGGCTGGGATCATTGAAGATGGTGTTAATTTTTATTGGCATTGTGAATAAATCGCGATTGTTCAGGAAGATGAAGGCATATAAGAATTCATTCCAGGCGATCATGAATGCATAAATTGCGACCGAAACCAAGGCTGGAATCGCCAAGGGGAGGGTTATCCGCCAGATAATCCCTAAGCGGCTGCAGCCATCAATCAAACCAGCTTGTTCAATTTCTTCCGGGATTGTGCGAAAATAATTGGCAAGCATATAAAGTGCAACTGGAAGTGTTTGAGCCAGGTAAGTGATGATCAGAACTGGAAGATTGTCCTGGACATCGAATCCCAAACGACCACCAATCTGAGCAAGCATGGCAAACAAAGGAATTATTAACAAAACTCCTGGGAACAGGTAAATTAACAGAATGCTGTTTAATAAAATATCCTTTCCCCGAAAACGTAATCGTGCGATGGCATATGCCCCCAAGGTAGAGAGGATGACTGCGATGAGAGCAGCTGGGATGGCTACTTTTAGACTGTTTAATATATTTGTGCCAAAATTCCAGAAACTCTCATTGTTTGGATCGAAGAGTTCTTTGTATGCATCAAGTCTTAATGCACTTGGAATATATACTGGCTCCCGGCTCCCGATTTCCGCATATGTTTTTGATGAGGAACTAATCATCCAATAAAAGGGAAATAAAATCCCTGTCAAGAAAAAGAGCAAAACGAAAGCGAAAATAAAACGCGGCCAAGTGATCCAGTTAGCGGTATATTCAATGAAATTAGACCGGCTTTTATTCTTTTGTGGATATGCGGAGTTTTGATTTGAATTCAATTGATTTGTCATTATTATTTATATGCTTCTAAGATTCATCGACATTTCTCATTACTGTGACTCCATATATGATCATAAAAACCATAAGTATGACCAAAAGAATCATCGCAGTCGCAGCGCCGCGACCAAAGTCGAAGAGTCGAAAGCTGAATTCGTAAGTAAGGACTGGCAAGACCTTCGTGCCGAATCCCCCACCGGTCAGCAAGAAAATATCATCGAATTTATTAAAAGTCCACATCAGTCTAAGCAGAAATATTGCACCCAAGACATATCTTAATTCAGGCAGAGTAATGTATAAGAATTTTGCCCAAGGATTAGCTCCATCGACTTTTGCTGCTTCATAAAGTGTTTCATCTATTGCCTGAAGTCGGGCAAGGATCATCAGCATAGCAAATGGGAAGTAGCGCCAGGATTCAAAAATAATAACGATGAGTAATGCCAAGCCTCTCTCAGCAAGATAGGCGATAGGTAAATCGATCACCCCTAATTTTAACAATATATCGTTGAGCACTCCGGATGGACGAGGATCGAGAATCCAGCGCCATACGAAAGCGACACTGATAATTGGGGCTACATAAGGGATTAAAAAAGTTGCCCGGGCTACCCCCCGCCCACGAAATGGACGGTTGAGGAGTAACGCCGCTACTAATCCAACTACTAAGGTCAACGCAGTTGCGGTGAATGAATATACAATGCTGGTTACCGCAGCTCCCCAGCTCTGCATACCTTGAAATTTGAAGGCGTAATCATCGAGCACGTCTCGATAATTTTCTA
This sequence comes from Anaerolineales bacterium, assembly GCA_035529195.1. GTDB lineage: Bacteria > Chloroflexota > Anaerolineae > Anaerolineales > UBA4823 > PFL25. The sequence continues at coordinate 7,322 of DATKXE010000059.1, read as the reverse complement.
GGGCTACAAATGGAGCATTGAAGACGTCATTTAAATTATTTAGGCCAACATCGTGAAAACTGATCCATATGCTGAAAATCGCTGGAAAGATGACCAGCCCAAATACAATCACTGCTGTAGGAAGTATTAAAGCCCATGCTAAGCGTGACTCACGAGATCTTAGTGAACTCCATCGCTGTTTGAATGTCCTTTTTCTGGATGCAGTGATCATCTTCACTTTTCATATTCAGCGTGCAAAGGCAGGGGTAACCATAGGCTACCCCTGCGTATTGGTTCAGAATTTACTCTGCACGTTCAGCTACCAAAGCTTCAACTTGTTCTTGCAACCATGCCGCTCCAGTCTCTGGGGTCATAATTCCCTCCAGGGCAATATTGCTGATCACCTGTGGGATAAGAAGACGACCTTCGATATCACCGACAACGGCACGTTGAGTGGCGTCATAATCAGGTCGGAACAGCCATCTCTGCATCGATTCATAACCATTGGCAATTTGATCAAGGGTTTCACCGGAGTAATTGGCAAAGAAGGGGCTCAGGTCTTTCCAACCGTCGACCGCACTCTTGAGAACAGGGACTTTTCCAAAAGGTGCGAGTGCAAGTACATCTTGGTAACCTTCTTGTAAGAAATACTCAACAACTTTTTGGGCAGCGGGATCGGCACCTTGCATCAGACCGAGAGTAACCAGCTGGCCATAAGTTGCAGAACCATTTGGTCCAACCATTTCGGGAGCAAAGCCAGTATTCAGTGCTAAATCATCAACAGCTATTTGCACCATATCGCCGCTTTCCATTCCAGAACCATCGACCAGATCGTCCATGATGTACGTGCTGTAGAATAACATTCCGGATTGATCCAGCTCATAAGATTCTCTCGCCCCACGCCAGTACTGAGGTCCAGGGAGAGCGCAATCCTGCAAGCTCGTATAGAATTCAAGCGCAGCGACCATCTCAGGTGTATCCATGGTTACGTTGCCTGCCTCATCAAAAGGCCAGGCATTGTTGGACATGGCAACTTGCTCAAATATCTGGTGACCATAGTTTTGACCTGGATCAGTACCCAGAGTTAGAGCATAGAGCAGGTTTCCAGTGCCAGGCAATGCTTCACAAGCTGCTAAGATATCTTCCCAGGCGACCGGGGGATTAAGACCCGCCTCTTGGAACACATCATCGCGATACCAGATTGCCTGGATCCAACCATCGTAAGGAACTGCTGCATATTGTCCTGTTGTTGGATCGGTTACCATCGCCAAAGGACCAGCACGGAAATCGTCTTCGCCGATACTGGCGATGACTGCCGCAGCAGCTTCTTGGTCAAGGATGCCATCAGCGGCAAATGCTGCAACTCGTTCGATCCCCATACGGACGATATCGGGAAGCCGGTTGGCAGCCACAGCTGTAGCTATGCGTTGGGAAACACCCGATTCTTCAATCGGGACAATGCGCACTTCGATATCAGGGTTTTCGTCCATGAAACTTTGGGCAACTGCTTCGTAGACATCTATACGATCTTCTTCGTTATCTGTTGTCCAAAACTCAATAACAGTTTTTTCGGTGGGTTCCGCAGGTACTTCAACAATTTCCGTCACCACCACTTCTTGAGTGACAATAACTTCTTGAGTCACAATTACTTCTTCTGTGACAATAATTGTCTCAGGAGTAGGTGCAGCTGCGGGTGCACATTGACTCAGCAGTACTGCTGCGAGCACAAACAATGTAATAACTAGTGTTTTACTTTTCATTTTCAAATCCTCCATACTATCCTTTATCCTGTGAATTGACACAAGATATGTTGAATTATTTACTGATAATCAGATCTATACGCACCTCCTTATAAAAAATCAGAAAATGTTGTGTTAAATTACCCAAAATAATTGGGTTTGTGACGCTCGGGAGTATCCGATAAAAATTCCCGACATCCTGATAAAGAAATCTACTTATAAATAAGATTTGAAAGGAAGCCGATCTGATGTAGTTGGTCAATTGCTAAGAAGTGGTCGGAAAAAATTAGATAGATTGGCTCTTATTAGATTTTATTCTATTGCATATCTTATGTCAATAATATCGAACAATCTAAGAATATCATGAATTTTACTGGAATCATTTGTTTGGTGACAGGAGAGATCTAATATTGGGCGCGATAATATTAATTTGGTTAAATATTTCGGTAGGTGATTATTGCAGGAGCTGAAGGGGGAATGTACAATGTGACAAAATTGCCATTTGCATTGGTGTTTGTGTGTGATTGTTCGCAGTATAAATCGTCTGTATAAAGATTAATGGAGAGGGTTTCCCATATCTGTACTTCTCTTGGGGAGCGCAGAGGCAAATATTTTCACAGGCTCTCTTCGCTTAAAACCTGAACCCTGATTGTGAAATAATGGATGATACTACTGCTGGACATGCAAATCAACAAACCAATAAAATCCATTGGTAAGCAAGATACCGCGTAAAAATGGAGGAGATAGATGGCTGAACCATACCTTGCGCAGCTTTCGCAGATGTGCGAGTCGCTGAAAATTCCTGGCGTGACCTTCGAGTGCAAACACTTCTTCAGCGGTGCGGCTCTATACGCAAATGGAAAAATATGTGCATCGCTTGGTCCAGTAGGCTTCGCGGTAAAACTTCCCGAGGTCCATAGACGGGGATTAATTAGCGATGGAAACGGGGAGCAGTTTCGATTTTTTCCCGATGGCCCGATCAAGCGCAAATATGTGCTGCTTTATGAAATAGTTATCCAGGATGAGAATGAATTTCAAGAGATTTTAGGCATGAGTGTAAGTTATGTCCTCGGTGCTGCGGAGTGAAGCAACCCGATAGATAACCGATGCTCGTGATGCTCACCTCCTTTCATGGAATCAAAAAAGCCCGCCTCCGAAGAGACGGGCTAGATGAATGGATTACCGTGCGTTTGGTACAAGATGCGGGTGGCACGAGTACCCACACCCTGCTTCCCGATGCCGGACCGGTACCCCTGGGATACTGGCATCAAGGGATTAGCTTTTCAATTGCAATGACCCCCCGTGTTCACTTTTGATGTCAGCCAACATCATTTATAACCACGTGTCCACCGGACGGGCGAGATTTTGGAATTTAGAAGTTGTAGATTCTACCTCTATTGAGCAGCACTTATCACAAAACTGTCCAGACTATTGAAAATAGTCCCAAATTGCAACAATTTATTGATTCTATCTATAACCCACTGGATATTTCTCTGTATAATATGTCAAAATTACGATAATGCAGTACGGAATTTGGTTAGCAAACCGACAAGGTCCCGAAAATTGGTCATTAACCCATGAAAACAGATCAGCAAGTACATGATTGGTTACTCGAAGAAAACAATCCGTCTATTCGATATCGGACAATGACAGAATTGCTTGATAGAAAAAAGGATGATGTCGAGGTTGTTCAAGCCAGAGAACAAATTTTCTCGAGCAAAATGGTCTCTCAGATTCTGTCAAAAATGCATCCAGACGGATATTGGCTCCAAAAGAAACCAACTACTAATGAGCTTGTGGGGGATAGTGTTGAATACGGTGCATACGCAACCACACATTTCTGCCTTGCATATCTAGCGGAACTAGGGCTCGATCGCCAAAATCCTCAAGTTTCTAAGGCGGCTGATAGATATCTCAACTTACAAAAAGCAGATGGTGATTTTTACCGCCATCTCTCTTGTCTTTATGGCTACAATATTCGCACATTTATCATGCTTGGATTTCGCCAAGATTCCAGAGTGCAAAAGTCTATAGAATTGATGTTGGCATCAGAACGTCCAGACGGGGGTTATTTGTGCGATTTGCATGAAGGGAAATATAAAAACAAATTCGTCAAAAGCTGTATACGCGGAAGTGTCAAAACCCTGCTCGCGTTTTCTGAATTGCAGGAATATTGGGATCATCCTCGATGTCAATTATTGGTTGAATACTTCATGAAACGAAATGTTTTATTTCGCACCAGCGATCTCGAAATGGCTATAAATCATGATGTTACCCGGACTTCATTCCCCATAACATGGCGTGCTGGGTTGACCGAAATGGTTTATGCACTCAGCAAAATGGGCTTTGGTGTAAATGATGAACTCAATCAAGCCTGGGAAATACTGGATAGCAAACGAGATATCCAGGGAAAATACATACTTGATCATACCCCGGCGCAAGCATTGCTCAAGCCTGGGAAAAAGGGAGAGCCCAATAAGTGGTTAACTTTCTATGCAATGCTTGCAAAAAAATATAAATTGAGAGCGCACCCTTCCCCTGCCTCGAGGTGATCTGCTGCGCAGGAGATGACACAGCGCGACTTGCTAAATTTAGCTGTAATCAAAGTCGCGTCCGAATCCAAAACACAGGTTGGTTATGCATCATTATGCGACCGTGAGAAAGAGATGAAAGAAAAACAAAAGAACGCAGCAGGTGTCACCGGGCGTGATATAGGACTCATTACCTGTACGCGCGAGAAATGAATTTATCCAAGTGAACAGCCCAACAGTTTTTCAAAATTCTCTTGAGTTAACAATGCAGCCTCATTCGATTTCTCAAGAAATGGTGTTACATCGCCAGCGCTTTTCTTCCAATCAATATTTCCCAATCGTTGGCACAGGATATCCCACCAATTCTGCTCACCTAGGACGGGTCCGTCCCACCCAGATTGTTGCAGGGCATTCTGAAGGAGGACGAGGTTTGGAGCTGGCCAATCCGGATCGCTGAGATACCACATCAGGTCATACAGGTCGCGCCCTTTGACATAACGGCGTTGGAATAAAGCATGCAGCTTGCCAGCCAGGAGCGAGCCGCGACCATGGTGCTGTAAGCGCAAGGTGACATGCCGCCGGATGAGGGTGGTCTCCAGACCCGCCCCAGCCGGTGAATGGGTATCCACCTCAATTTTCACTGCCAGAACCTCATCTCGTTGCGCAGAAAGACCAAACTCATAGAGAAGGCTGTTGAATCTCACAAAAGCTGAGTTGACCGTCTTCCTATCGTTTAACCTGATCCCGACCTGATATCCTTCCATTTCAAATTCAGCCTGGATGGCTCGCAAGTAAGCGCGGAAATCATAACTGGATTGCGATCTCTCCAGGGCGAAGTCCAGGTCTTCAGAATAACGGGGGATAGCGTACAAGAAACGCAGCGCTGTTCCACCGTGAAAAGCCAAAGGAATCATCGCCCCGGCGCGCTGCAGGCTCTCCAAAATCCTTGCCTGTAAGTATTCTCGCAACAGATTTCGGCCCGTGATGGGATCGGCGACATCTCTCAGTAGCTGCTCAATATAGGCTTTCATAAGCTCTCAAATTCCCCTTCCTCGCTGGTCAGATCCTGGATCAATGCGACCGCGCGCATGAGCTTGGGTTTCTCAATCTTCCCGGCAAGACGACTTAGGAGCTGCCAGTCCAGCTGGTTCAGGTTGCTAAGCCTCAGCTCGGCGAGATAATCGAGTGTATCCCCTCCTGGCTCCAGGTATACTAGATCCAGCAAAGCTTTCTCTGGTCTGGCGATGAAGGCTTGTTGTTTCTCGCTAAGATCAATAAGACGATAGCCATCAAAAAAGGCGACCTGAATATGGCGAAAGTCAAATACTCCCACGGGCGTCTCCCAGTGCGCTGGTCGGGTGGTGGTGACACTCGTCGTCACTGGCACGTGCTCAGGGATCATGCCATAATACGCCAGCGCCGACTGCAGGCTGACATACGATGCCGGAATCAAGCGGTTGGCGATCAGGAACGGATGGGGAATTACTTTTTGGAATGGGGGAGCAATGCTGTACAGACCGCGGCGAAGCTGGTAGACCTTGCCAGCCTGCCTCCAGCGCGAGAGCTGGCGGTGGATTTCGCGCGGATTAGCATCGCCAGCAAGCAACAGTCCGGTATCGAATACCGGTTCTGCTTGGATGATTTCCACCAGTTCGAAAAATTCCATACGGTTAAGATACCATAAATGGCATCTTATAGCAATGAAATAATAATGAAATTCAGCACACTACCCGAACGCCAGGGGGAGATATACACCTTCTCACTTTGAACATCTCCCACAGTCAATCTTGCCAGCTCCCCAGCCCGAAGCCCAGTATCCAGCAGCATCATTATTGTTGCCCGATCCCTTCTACCTGAAGGTCGGCGCATTGAGAACGTTCTGCGCCTACCCCGGCTAGGATTTGTGAAATCACAAGCAGATATCAATGCTTTGATATCCTCGTGAGTGTAAGGATTTATCTCTGGTGGGGGGTTGGGTGGTTTTGCTAACCGCTTATCAGGTCTGGGAATCTCAAGTTCTTCCTCAGCCCAGATGAAGAAGGAACGCAACGCTTTCCACAGATTCTCTAAACTTGAGGAAGATAGTGGGGCAGTGGATCCCCCAGCACGATTCGGGGTGTAATCCTCCCGCATATAGAGCATGAACGTTCTCAACCGTTCCAGCTCGATATCCCCCACAGGCATATCCCCCACAAAATCTATAAAGTGGATATGTGCCCACTCATAAACTTCCAGGGTTTCAGGCGAATACCCATCAGCTAGCTTACAAACCTTGTAATACTTGATTGCATCCGAGAGTAACATGGTAACAGGTCTCTAGTTCGCCTTCTCGTGAACGAGAGGGCAACCGTAGATCAGTTACCTAGTAAGTTTGAGGGTGGTTAGAGGTTTTCAGAGCGGGTGGACGGATTCGAACCGACGAATGGTAGCTTGGGAAGCTACTGCCTTACCACTTGGCTACACCCGCGAAGACGAAATAATTTTACCATGGTTGATTGCTTTCCAAGAGTAAGCAAATACTCGCCAGACAATCATTAACCTAGCCCAGACTGAAGTAAAATCCATTGATTTATGGGAAGATTTTTAGCATTGTGGAAGCATTAATCGGCGTATATCTTGCACAACAAGGATAAGAGCAAGGTCATAAAATTGGGTGAGAATATCCAAATCATAATAATCTTTAATTAATATGGGAGTGATATAATCCCGCTTATTGTGCGTTTTTCCAGATGAGTCATTTTCGAAATTATTGTATAGGATTCAATTGATATTCTTTTGCGAATTTACGCGTGACCATAGATAATCATTATGCCGGAAACCAATGAGCTGAGTCATCGTGAATGCGAAATCTTGTCGCTGGTTGCCAAGGGAGCCAGCAACAAAGAAATCGCGCGTGATCTCAACATCAGCACGAACACAGTTAAGGTCCATCTCCGCAATATCTTTTCCAAATTGGGTGTTAATTCAAGAACCGAAGCAGCAATGTACGCTGTTAACACGGGTATTGTTGAAGTCAAACAAAATGGTTCTCTTGCCAGCCAACAGGACGGAGCTCAAGGCAGATCCAATAATT
>DATKXE010000058.1:0-3791 GCA_035529195.1 Anaerolineales bacterium | reverse complement strand
GCTGAGGGTGTGCGCCTGGTGCTTCCCTTGGTCAGCCAGGGTGAATTAATCGGGTTGATCAACCTGGGACCCCGGCGCAGCGAGCAGGATTACTCCAGTGATGATAAGCGCCTGCTGCAGAATCTGGCCACCCAGGCCGCGCCTGCCTTACGGATAGCGCAGTTGGCCCGGCAGCAGCAGGTCGAAGCTCGCCAGCGCGAGCGGATCGAACAGGAACTGCGCGTGGCGCGGGTGATCCAGGAAACCCTGCTGCCCAAAGAAATACCGGCGATCGCTGGTTGGGGGCTTGCTGCCCATTGGCAGCCTGCAACCGAAGTCAGCGGTGATTTTTATGATTTCATCCATCTTCCTGACGGACGGGTAGGTATTTTGGTGGCTGATGTAACCGACAAAGGCGTTCCCGCGGCTTTGGTTATGGCGACTACCCGCAGCATCCTGCGCGCCGCTGCTGAAAGGCTGATTGAGCCTGGTGATGTGCTGGCGCATACCAATGAGCTGCTTTACCCTGATATCCCGGCTAAGATGTTCGTCACCTGCCTGTATCTGGTGATTGAACCAGGCAGCGGCAAGATCGTCTTGGCCAACGCGGGTCACAACCTGCCCTATGTTCTCTCCAATGGCGAGGTCACCGAATTGCGCGCAACAGGTATGCCCCTGGGCTTGATGCCTGGAATGCCATATGATGAGCTGGAGGCCACTCTGACCCCTGGTCAGAGATTGGTTCTTTCCAGTGACGGATTGATCGAGGCGCACAACAATCAGCGCGAGATGTACGGGTTCCCGCGCCTCAAAACAGAACTGGCTTCCCTGGGTGACCAAACTGAGATCATCCCGGCATTGCTGGAATCCTGGCAGGATTTCACCGGCGAGGATCACGAGCAAGAGGACGATATCACCCTGGTCACCTTGGGTTTTTCCACAGAAGCAATTAACAATGATATCCCTCAAGGCTGGACTCTGGTAACAGCATTCGAAATCTCCAGCCAGCAGGGAAACGAGCGTCAAGCCAGCCAACGAGTCTTGGAAGCTTTAACGCCCTTTGATTTAGCCGAGTCCCAAGAGCAACGCCTGGGCACTGCTGTCGCCGAAGCCACAATGAATGCCATGGAACATGGCAATCAGTTTCAGGAGAATCTACACGTCCAGATCGAGGTGCTTAACCGGGAATCCGCTGTAGCTGTGCGTATTCGTGATTATGGTCAGAGCATTATCGATAACAGGGAGGTAATGCCCGATTTGGATGCCAAGCTGGATGGATTGCAATCACCACGCGGATGGGGATTGTTCCTGATCAAGAATATGGTTGATGAAATGAATATTTACCAGGATGATCAGCATCACACAATAGAGCTGATCGTCAACCGGAAGGGTTAAGCAGAACCTGGAGGAAGCATGAACAACAGCACATTTTCAGCACAGGTGAGAGAAGAAAATCAAATGATCGTGATCGACCTGAAGGGTGAGGTCAACTCTCAGGCAGAGCAAGCCTTAAATCAGGCCTACAGCGAAGCGGAAAGTAAAAATACCGACACCATCGCGCTAAATTTTTCTGCAGTCGACTACATCAACAGCACCGGCATTGCCCTGATTGTTGGACTGCTGGCCGAGGCCCGTAAAGCGCACAAGCGGCTGGTCGTTTATGGTTTGAGTGACCATTACGTGCAAATCTTTCAAATCACACGCTTATCGGATTTCATGGACATTTTCGAAGATGAAACCAGCGCGCTGACAGAGGTATTCAGCAGCTGACAGGCATTTATAGTGAATATCACCTATCGGTAACTTTTTCTATATTGATGATCATCCCAAGGAGAAACACATATGACACAGGCAAACCTCAATACTGCTATTCGCAAACCCTTTCCAACTATCAGCATCATTGACCTGCAAGGAGAAGTCACCGGTCAATCTGAGAGCGCTTTAATGGATGCGTTTGCAGAAGCTAACAATGGCGATACCAAAACCATCCTGCTGAACTTCAGTGGGCTGGAATACATGAATAGTTCTGGTATCGGTTTACTGGTAACCCTTTTAATCCGCACCCAACGCCAAAAGCAGCATCTGCTGGCTTGTGGGTTGAGCGAGCATTATCAAGAAATATTCAATCTCACCCGCTTGAACGAGGCTATCGCGATTTATCCGGATGAGGCTGAAGCTATGGCAGCGGTTCAGGTCTAAGTCCTGCTTGCAGTTATCAGTTGATAAGTGGGTAACTTCTACCAACCATATATCAATTAAAAGGGAAGTTTTTTTTATGAGTAAATCTCTTGAAACTCAAACAAATCACCCACCCGCACTCCTGGTCGCCGCAGGCAAAGACCGCTTTGGAGAGAACCGGGGACTCGGCATCAGTTCTATTACATTCAAAGTGACTTCTCAAGATAGCAATGGTTTATTCATCATTGAAAACACTTTTAGTGAGAAAGGCGGGCCTGCGCGTCACTTACATTACAACCAGGACGAGTGGTTCTACGCTGTGGAAGGTGATTTCATATTCGAAGTAGGACAAGAGATACTTAGGCTAAAACCTGGCGATTCACTGCTTGCGCCGCGTAAAGTGCCTCATGTGTGGGCATTTTCAGGCGATACGTGTGGTCGAATCCTGATTGCCTTTATGCCCGCAGGCAAGATGGAATCGTTCTTTCGAGAAGTAACGAAAGCCAACGCAATGCCACCGCAAGATGCCGAGCTGTGGCGAGCACACGATATGGAACTGCTTGGCCCCCCTTTGGCGGTGGCGTAAGAATCCCTATCGAATTGAAGTGTGATCACAGATAAATCACACCCTGACAAATCATAATAATAAAACTATATCCATCTGGAGGAAAATTCAATGCCTACATCTGAATCTAACCCATAAAGCACGCAAAGCGGTTGGGCGAAACCGGTCGATAAACTCAAGGTCTCTGCCATCCCAGACGAGGCGATCAACCTGAATGTCGATGGTCGCCATTTATCCGGCCTGACCCACGGGTTTGGCCAGCTCTGGCAGAAAACCTATCGCGTTCGCTTTAGCGGGATTGAGGTCACACCCCAGGCTGTGGTTGAAGCATGGAAGGCCAACTTTTCTAAATTCTGGCCAGAGGGTAACGACCTTTATGTGCCCCTCACCGGTATCCAGCCTGGTGAGGTTGGCCTGATCAACCTGAACGCACCTGGTGGCCTGAAACTTTCCACTGGTGTTATGGTAATCTATGCTGATGATGTTTCATTTTCGTTTATGACCCCGGAAGGTCATATGTTCGCCGGAATGATCACCTTCAGCGCCTACGAAGAAGATAACGGCACGTATGCGCAGGTGCAAGCCCTGGTCCGCGCCAATGATCCGGTTTACGAGATGAGCTTCCGTATGGGTTTTGGTCATAAATCTGAAGACACCTTTTGGGATGCTACATTGAAAAACCTTGCCCAGCATTTGGGCGTCACCAATCCTCAGCCCACCCAGACCAATTCTCTGGTCGATCCAAGGATGCAGTGGGCAGAGTGGCGGAATGTCTGGAATAATGCTGGTATCCGTTCCGGGTTGTATATGCCGGTGGCAATGGTGAAGAAAATATTTTCCCGAGGATAGATGTTAGAGCGTGGAATTTATCATTAACGTGTTAAACTAACCCACAGCTCCCCAAGCTTCAACTTGCAGGATCAAATATTGTCATTCACATGAGCACCTACGACGCCATCATCATCGGTTCTGGCCCCAACGGCCTGGCAGCAGCTATCACCCTGGTGAAGAATGAGCAGAAAGTATTGGTGCTGGAAGCCAAAGACACGATTGGTGGTGGAACTCGCAC
>DATKXE010000057.1:0-3843 GCA_035529195.1 Anaerolineales bacterium | reverse complement strand
CATACAAAATTAGCCAAAATTTGCTAGTCTAATACCCAAGCCTATATCTATGCATTTGCAGAAGCAGCAGGTGGGTACACAATGCGAGAAGAGGATTTTGTTCTTACTTTATTTTCTTTCGACACACATCCCTATAATGGTGTGATGTCCCCACAATTTTATTCTTTCAACGTCTCTGAACGTTTGGAATATGTATTATGAGTGGTTGGTGTGCACAAGAAGAGGATCAGGTTCAAATTGGAACCATCCACACTGCCCCTTTCTCTCGCGCCAAATCTTGAATTGCTTGGACTGAAAAATCATATTATCTGAATTATATGCGATGTGAATTATCGCAAATGAAGATGGATTACCCAATCCCAGATGATTTAACAATCCAATTGACAGATAACCAGGATATATTTCACCGTTTCCGTCATCCACTCTTTGGGGAAATCAAAAGCTCGAAAAAAATACAGATCCTAAATTCTTTCCAGAAACTGGGGGAGCAAAATCCAAGAAAATATTGGACTTATACTGTTGATAATAATGATCATTTAATTGGATTTGCTTCATTATATTTCCATCACGGTAATGTTGGAATTACCGATTTTGTTATCCCTAAGGAATTCCACCGGCAGGGGGTAGGGAAATCACAGCTGCAGTATGTTTGAAGTTTTGCACAAAAACAAGATTCCTGAGCCGTGGTCTTGGGTGCCAGCACACTAGGAGCCAAATTCTACCCACACTTTGGATTAAAGAATATTGGACGCTTTTTAACCTATTCGAATTCAAAGACATGAAGGTACATATTCTGCTTGTCTAATTCTCTATGTCAGAATGGTAAAATACGTGCTGAGTTTGGGTACATTTGGTTTTACTATTTGTTTTATGGTTCGTGATAGATGATAAATAAGATACTCTCGCTGAGCGATAAACAGGTCGACTCGATTTACAGCTCCCAGGTGAAGGAACGTTTTGGAGATGTCGATTTGATCTTGGGCTGTGGGGACCTGGCATATTACTACCTGGAATTCGTGGTCAGCATGCTCGATGTCCCCCTTTACTATGTGCGCGGAAATCATTCCAGCCAGGTCGAGTACACTATTACTGGTCCAAAAATGCACCCGCATGGCGGAAGCGACCTGCACCGCAGGGTTGTTAATCACAATGGGTTGATCCTAGCCGGGATTGAGGGCAGTTTACGCTATCGCCAGGGACCATTCCAATATACCCAAACTGAGATGTGGGGGCATGTCTTGCGTATAGTCCCCAGATTGATCATAAATCGAGCTCTTCATGGGCGCTACCTCGACATCTTCATCAGCCATGCTCCACCTTGGGGCATCCACGACAAACCGGATTTGCCTCACCAGGGGATCAAAGCTTTCCGCTGGCTGCTGGAAACATTCCAACCCCGATATCATTTTCATGGTCATATCCATGTTTATCGACAGGGCACCCAAACCGTAACCCAGTATCAATCCACGACTGTGATTAATACCTATGGATATGCGGAGACCCAAGTAAAATTCCCCAGCGAAATACCCCAAGGGATTGAGCTCAGTGAAAATATTGGTGACGATCTGGTGGCAAAGAAAGCATAGCTATGGATTCAAAGCAGTTAGCACAAGACGATTTTGAACGCGCTTACCGCAGGGGTTTCTGGCGCAAGCTCAGCAGCTGGTTGACGGGCCAGCGCAATGAGCTGCTCCCGTTTGATGCGGTGCGCGAACGAATCCCCATCCGCGGCCAGCACTATATTGGCTTTCAAGAGGTTCCAATCGAGCAGATTGTGGGCAGCCTGGGCCGCTACCGGGATTTCGATCGCGCCTTTTTGCCCCGGCAGGTACGAACCAGGAGCCGTTGGGTGAGTGTCGACTCCGCGCAATATGAAGATATCAGCCTGCCTCCCGTTGATCTATTTAAGATCGGTGAGATTTATTTTGTACGTGATGGCAATCACCGGGTTTCTGTCGCTCGTGAACGAGGGCAGGAATTTGTGGATGCTTATGTGATAGAGATTGAAGTGCCAGTACCCCTGACTGCAGATGTGGACATAGACGATCTGGAACTAAAATCGGAATATGCAGCATTTCTTGAGCAAACCAGCCTTGAAAAGATACGACCTCAGGCTGAAATCGAATTGACCTTACCCGGTGAATACGAACGTCTCCTGGAACATATCAGCGTGCATCGCTGGTACCTGGGAGAAGGACAGGGGAGTGAAATATCCTACGAGGAGGCGGTGGCTTCCTGGTATGATAATGTTTACTCCCCAATGGTGGACTCGATTAACGAACACCATCTTTTGGAGAATTTTACTGACCGTACCGAGGCTGACTTTTACCTTTGGATCATCGAATACGAATGGTTCTTGCGCGAAGCCTACCGCAATGAATTTTCTTTTCAAGATGTCTCTCGCCAGTTTAAAGATCGTTTCACCGGGTCACCCTCGCGGAGACTGGTGGGTATCTTGAAGAATTCCGTGTGGGTTGATAAGCTGATCATGGACCAGGAAAAACAGGAATTTCAAGCGCGTTCAAAACTGCATGAATTGCAACCCGATACCAATATAGAAGTCACATTGCCGGGACAATACAGCAAGCTGCTTGAACATATCGATGTCCACCGCTGGTACCTCAGTGAGCAGCAGGACCAGGAAATCTCATTTGAAGCAGCCGCGGCTTCATGGTACGACAAAGTTTATTCTCCATTAGTAGAGTTTATTCGCGACCAAAGCATTTTGGTTGATTTCCCGGGTCGCACGGAAGCTGACCTCTATCTCTGGATCCTTGAACAACAGGCAACTTTGCAGGATGTTTTCGGTGAGAATGCATCACTTGAAGAGGCGATCGAATATTTGCGGGGCAGAAAATGATGTTTCTGAAAAAGGACCGGTTATGGAATTCGATAGTGTTTCTGGGTTATCTTCAATTAAAGCAAAACTTATCAATGAACACATGAATGACTGGTAAATTAGCCGCGCTATTTTGAGATGCAGGCCAAACTGGGGTACACAAGCTTATCGGGGGATCTACTGCCGCTCGGGAGCTGCTGGAACTATGCCAGGTGACCCCGGATAAGAAAGTTTTGAATGTGGGCGTGGGGCGGGGTACGACAACCACCTACGTCGTGGAAAATTTTGGCTTTAATGTGGTTGGTGTCGATATTAAAGAGAACATGGGTGAGAGTGCGATAAATTGGTCTAAACGAAAAGGAGTAGTTGATCGGACTGAATTCAGGGTCGCTGATGCCCAGGATTTACCTTTTGAGAATGATTTTTTCGATATCCTGATCTGTGAATCGATCAATATTTTCGTGCTAAAAAAAAGAAAAAGCATTTACGGAATACAAGCGTGTAGTCAAACTGAGCGGGGCGATTGGATTGAGCGAGCCGATCCTCACCAAAGCACTCCCACCAAATGCTGCGGAATTATTAGCTGATGATGTCTGTCATGACATCCTACCTGCATCAAATTGGTTGGGTTTAATGGAGAAAATTGGATTATCTGAACTCACCTCGAAAGAATATCCAGTGGAGATGCGGAAGGAATCACGCAGCTAATTGGGTTTCTACAGCTCTGGAGATATTATCAATTAGCTGGGGAATATGTTAAGCGTGATATTTGGCAGGGATCCATTTGCACGCAACCTGATGAAGATGTCCTGGTCGAATCCGGGGGAGTTTTACGATTTCTTTGGTTACGGCTTATTCGATGGCTGGAAACGCTGGGAACATTATATGGTGACTGTTTTCAATCCAAAGGTAAAAAATTGGTAGTGGTGGGGATTAGTACTCGCAGAAAAGTGGGTGTATACTTTTCATATTATGGATATTAACACCAGCCCAACTACCCCTCT